>NZ_JAEHBI010000025.1:0-80218 GCF_016483705.1 Bacillus cereus group sp. N6 | reverse complement strand
GAGTATTTTTTTTCATGTTTTCAAATCGGAAACATGTATTTGGCCTGCTTTTTTGTCTGAAAAAGCTGAGTAGTTACGTTTTTCTTTTTATAGATGAAAGTCGCTTTAGCGCTTTTCGTTTGTTTGTTTCGCTTTTCTTGACTCAATCATATGAAAAACAAAAGGGTTACGCAGTAAAATACCGGTAAAAGGAGTATTTTTACCGGTGAATGAATCGTATTTTAAGCTTACTGGAGCAAATTTTATAGCCCAATCACACCTTTTAATTCATCCATTCGTCCTTTTGAAAGCGGGATTGAACTTTTTCTTTCGTCATCCAAAATTAAACTAAAGCTATTACGAGTCCACGTAATGACTTCTCGTACTCTTTGTAAATTCACAAGGTACGAGCGATGACATCTAAAGAACCCGAACCCTGTTAATCTCGCTTCTAGTTCACTTAATGTTAATGCACATACGAAATCACCTTCGCGCACATGGATATGTGTCACTCCGTTTTGCGTTTCAATAAAATGAATTTCCATCGGATCAAGTAAAATGATTTTATCGTTCACTTTCGCTGGAATTCTTTCAAGTTTCATTTGCGGAATCATTTGAACAACCTTTTCTTCATCCACCTCTTCAATTTCTTCTTGTTCGATTTCTATTTTCTTCACACCATCATTGTTTAATATGTATACATCTTCTGTTAACGAAAGGGCGTCCGATAGAAAGGATGACGTTATAAAAATCGCCTTTCCTTTCTCCTTCATTGCCATAATCGCTTTTCGAATAATAATCGTGCTCTCTGTATCTACATTTTGCTCTGGCTCTTCTAGAATAACTAAATCCGGATTATGAACCATAACTCGCCCGATATGAAGACGGCGTTTCTCTGAAAATGATAGTTTTTCTATTTTAACGTTTAACTTATCTAAAAGGCCGACATATTGTACAACTTCTTCCGTACTCATATTCGATTCATAAAGACCTATTAAAAACTTAAAGTATTCCTTCACCTTCAAACGATCATATGCTTCATCTTTCAAAAAACAAAAACCGATGCGGGAATAATTTTTCTTTCCAATCGATTCTCCCTCAAATAGCACGTTGCCAGTTGAAGCTTCTTCCTCACCAATAATGATGCGGTGCAATACTTTAGCTGTATGGTTATTACATTGCAAAACAACGCATTGTCCCTTCTCAACCTTCAGTTCAACTGCCGGTAACTGGTTCGTCTTCCCTAATTGTCTCAACTCCAATAACGCCATTCTGTCTCCCCCAAATACTTTTTATCCTATTATACCAAACAATTAATGGAAGATTTAGATATTTTATGAAGTATCATAAAAAGAAGGCTATCCAAATGAAAGGATAGCCTTCTTCTCTAGTTTTGCTCTACATACGTCTTGAGCTGATCACGCAGCGCTCTCTTTAAGAATTTCCCTACAGATGTTTTCGGAAATTCTGCTTTTAGTAAAGCATACAGATCTTCTCTTTCTACTGCTTGTCCCTCTTTTAGTACAACGCAAGTAAACGGGACGTTTTTCATGCAGCACCGCCACAACAGATGCTTCTAACACTTTATCATGTGACATTAAAGCATTTTCTAAATCTACGGAAGAAATCCATTCGCCTCCACTTTTAATTAAATCTTTCGTACGATCAGCAATCTTAATACATCCTTCCGAATCAACCGTGACAATGTCTCCTGTATAGAGCCAACCGTCTTTCATTGATTCTTCTGTACGTTCATCCTTATAATAGCTTCCAGCGATCCATGGGCCCCTTAAACAGAGTTCTGTCATCGATGAACATTGACGATTTTTTAATATATCAACGATTCGACAAGGAACCTATCTACTAACAAAAGAAAACCGTCCCAACATAGCTCTTGGAACGGTCTCTTTTCCCCCTACTTCTTCACCATTAACTTTCCTTCATAATCATTCATCGACTTTATTTCGACACCCTTATAATAATGAGCAACGATATCTGTATATTTCTTACCTTCCGCCGCCATACCATTTGCTCCGTATTGGCTCATGCCAACGCCGTGACCGAATCCCTTCGTTGTAACGACGATTTTATCCCCTTCTTGTTTCCATGTGAAGTCAGAAGAGCGTAAATCTAACTTTTCACGAACTTGCTTTCCTGTTAATGTTTTCCCTTGAAATGCTACATCTTTTACTCGCTTTCCTTCCGTAAGATCTTTAATATTTCCAACCTTCCCGTCTGCCAACACCTTCACACCGAGACGTTTTTGAAAGTCAGCTACTGTAAAGGTTTGCTCGCTCGTAAATTTTGGAGAGGCTTGATCCCACGGACTATCTACGCTCTTTAAGTACGGATAATCATTTCCCCAATAATCAGCTGCATTTTCTGTCCGGCCATTACTCGTTGAGAAGAAGGATGCTGAGATTGGTTTTCCATCATACGTTAAAACTTGTCCTGCGGTTTTCGAAACAGCTTCTTCGATTTTCTTCAAATTATTTTCGTAGTTATTACCCCATTGTTTCTTCAATTCTTCTTTACTTTTGTACACTTGATCTTTCACCGTATCTGTCACGTCCGCATTGTTTTTCTTTCCTCCGCTTAGCATACGCTGTACCACAAATGTTCTCGCTGCTAATGCCTGCGCCTTTAGCGCCTCTATTTCAAAACTGGCATTCATCTCAGAAGCTACTACACCGGTCACATACTCCTCCATAGGTAATGTATCTACCTTTTTCTGTTTCTCACGATATACAGCAACTTGAACCGCTGTATCCACTTTCCCTGGAGCTGGTATACTTTCTATCGCTGGAGGAGTTTTAGAAGCTGCTTCTTCCCCTACTTTTGCTTTCGCAAACGGAATAACAAGAGCAGCAGGTACAATGATAACGAGCGCTATGAGAAGCGCTACTGTGATAAAAAGTGGCTTTGAAAATTTCATCTTATTTCCCCCAATATCCAAAAGCTTTACTCCATTCATTCTTATGGAACAACTCTTCCTTTTAGAACATACTTAAGGGGGAAGCAGCTAAAACGGAAATTTTCTAAATATTTTTACTGGTACGTGCATAAGTATAGAATTTATTGACTATAACAGTAATAACCCAAAAAAATAGTCCCTACGTCAAAAGACGTAGAGACTATTTCAATTAAGCGTGAAGATCAGAAACTTCTTGTTCTTTCACTTCTTCTACTTTTTCGTTTACACGTTCAATAGTTGCACCTAATGCAGCTAATTTCTTATGGAAATCTACATAACCACGGTCAAGATGCTTTAACTCAGTTACACGAGTGTAACCTTCAGATACTAAACCAGCTAAGATTAATGCAGCAGCAGCACGTAAGTCAGTTGCGCCTACTTCAGCACCTTGTAAGCTGTTTGGACCGTTCATAATAACAGAACGACCTTCGATTTTAATATCAGCATTCATACGACGGAATTCTTCAACGTGCATAAAGCGGTTTTCGAATACCGTTTCTGTAATCATACTTGTTCCATCAGCTTGTAGTAATAATGCCATCATTTGTGATTGCATGTCTGTTGGGAAACCTGGGTGAGGCATAGTTTTAATATCAACCGCTTTTAACTTATCTGGGCCGATAACACGTACACCTTCATTTTCCTCAATAACTTTAACACCCATTTCTTCCATTTTCGCTGTAATTGAGCGTAAATGTTCAGGTACAGCATTTTCAATTAAGATGTCTCCACCAGTAATTGCCGCTGCCACCATGAATGTTCCCGCTTCAATACGGTCAGGAATAATAGAGTGGTTTCCACCATATAATTTATCAACGCCTTCGATACGAATCGTTCCAGTTCCAGCTCCGCGTACTTTCGCTCCCATCGCATTTAAGAAGTTAGCTAAGTCAACAATTTCTGGTTCTTTCGCTGCGTTTTCAAGGATTGTTGTCCCTTTTGCTAATGTAGCTGCAGACATAATGTTTTCTGTCGCGCCCACGCTTGGGAAGTCTAAATAAATTTTAGCTCCTTTTAGTTCTCCCTCAACGTATGCCTCAACAAAACCATTACCAACCTGTACTTTTGCTCCCATTGCTTCGAAGCCTTTTAAATGTTGGTCAATTGGACGTGAACCAATTGCACATCCACCAGGAAGTGCAATACGAGCACGGCCGTTACGTGCAAGTAATGGTCCCATTACTTGAACAGATGCACGCATTTTACGTACATATTCAAATGGTGCTTCAATGTTTAGTTCTTTAGAAGCATCGATTGTTACTTGGTTATTTTCAAATACGACTTCAGCATTTAAATGACGTAATACCTCATTAATTGTGTATACATCAGACAAAACTGGTACTTCAGATAGTACATTCTTTCCATCACTCGCTAATAGGGCTGCAGCGATTATAGGTAATACAGCATTTTTTGCGCCCTCAACACGCACTGTGCCGTTTAACCGCTTTCCGCCACGGACGATGATCTTTTCCAAATTATTCCCCTCCGTGTCCTTTTTTCAGTATCTATTCACTCAATACTCAGAAGTTATGATCGGTGTGCCAACCACAATTGTATCTTTGTTGTCTGTAGAACGTATTGCTATTTGCACATTTATTTTCTCTCTATTTGTTGAAAGAGCGTCATCCCACTTTTTATTGTATGCGGAGACTGACACAAATGCTCTTTCTTCTATCTGTTCGATCGCTCTTGCTGAAAGATCTTTCAAAAACTGATTGGTTTTATTTTGCAAAACACCTTCAATCTTATCATTCAGTACACCTTGAACACAAGTGTAAATTATAGGTTTTTCACTAAAAATTTTATTTGTTTTCTGAATGTACTTCGG
The DNA here is from genome assembly GCF_016483705.1 of Bacillus cereus group sp. N6. NCBI lineage: Bacteria > Bacillati > Bacillota > Bacilli > Caryophanales > Bacillaceae > Bacillus > Bacillus cereus group sp. N6. Next base: position 75,437 of record NZ_JAEHBI010000025.1, on the reverse strand, counting down.
GTCCCATTTCGCCCCGCTTACTTCAAAAATAATGAAAGTGTTTTCTTTAGTATTTTCCTTACTCCATGTTACTACTACTCGTTCTTCATAAGAAGAAAACTTTTTATAGGATGTAGCTTTATATCCATCTGGAGATTGCTCTAATTCCCACTTTTGAATATTCGCCTTGTCCTTCACATCGTTTAACAACTTTTGAAACGTATGTATATTAGAAATTGTTTTTGTTTCTCGCGCTAACCATGACCACTTCTCTACTTTAGCATCATTTTTCTCTAAAGTTGCAATCATGCTCTCCATTTTCTGTTCATCGCTGATCGGTTTCATCTCTCTATATCCAACCAAAAATAAAACAACACTTATCATAACAATAAGAATGGCTTTAAGCTTCAATTTCATCCCCTCCTATCCCCATTGTTAACGGAGATATGAGGTTCTATACACTTACTTTACTAAATACGTTAAACTCTTTGAATAGCCTAAATAATCAAGGAAAAAGTTACTTACAGATGTCCCAATTGCAATTGTAATTAGGATGAGTAACACTCGCGTCTGCATCACTTTTCCAGACTTCATTAAACGCTCAATGTGAACACCTTGTAAGGCCCACCACGTAATGGTAATAAACAATAAATGCGAAACAATGGCAATCAGTGCTTGTTGCCCTAAAAGATGTGCCAAAAAATCGACCCCTTTTTACCCAGCTACTACTTACGAAATACTATAAAAACGATACCATGATAAGTAGGAGCCACACTTTTTCAAATACAAATAAACATCTTACATTTCACATCGTAATTTGCTCTCAAAAAACATATACCTACATGCATTTTCAATTGTAATTCACACAAAATAAAAAGCGCAGAGTAACAACTCCACACCTTTTATTTTCACTATTGTACCACGTTCCCTAAGAAGAAGAAATCCTTCATTAATGGAAAATATTCATAAAAGAAATTGTATCCAATCATCGGCATAATCCCTAGTATTACAATCGAGATTGCACAAAGGCTCATAACAACCTTTATATTCAATGGCAAACGAATTTTCTCTTCCACTTCTCCCGTCCGGAAAAACATTTGCTGTAGAATACGGAAATAATATACGAATGAGATGACTGTAGTCCCCATCATAATAGAAGCTAGTACGTAATGAGCTGGCTCTACATGCAGTGCACCTAAAAAGATGTTAATTTTCCCGATGAAACCAGCTGTTCCTGGTATCCCGGCCAACGATAAAATAAAAATCGTCATTACTATCGCTGTAAATGGCGACCTTTTATATAATCCAGTAAAAATGGTGATATTTTCTTTGTCGCTTTGTAAGATTAAGCCGTGGATAATCGCAAATGCGCCTATATTCATCAGCATATACGCAAGCATGTAAAACCACATGCTATCCATCGCAAATGGCGATAATGCGACAAGCGGAACGAGTAAATACCCCGCATGTGCGATTCCCGAATAGGCAAATAGGCGTTTTACGTTATATTGCTTTAACGCTACTACGTTTCCAATAATCATCGTAATACTCGCTAGTACTGCAATGTATATGCTCATACGTCCGTATAAAGATTGCATGTCTCCTTGCACCGATACACTTGCAAAAACCATGAGAAACAGACGAATAATGAGTAAGAATCCAGCAATTTTAGAAATCGTCCCGAGAAAAGCAGTAACAGGCGTAGCCGCTCCCTCATACACATCTGGTGCCCACATATGAAACGGCACTGTCGCAATTTTAAACGAGAGTCCAACGAGTAATAGTAGAAATGCGAGAGCTAACAATAACTGAATACCACCAGCAAGCTCCCCTGCGAATACTTTTTGCATGTCCACGATATTAGTTGATCCTGTAATACCGTATAAATAACTCATTCCAAAGAGCGTAATTGCCGTGCCAATACCTCCATTAATGACATATTTCATGGCCGCCTCGTTTGACGCACGGTTCATTTTTCGTATTCCTACTAAAATATATGAAGAAAGTGAAAGCAATTCTAAACCGACGAAAAGTGTAATGAAGTCAACACTAGAAGCCATAAACATAGCCCCAAGAAGTGCCATTAAAAATAAGTAATAATATTCTCCCTTATCTTCAATTGGATTCTTCTTATCATCGCTCATGGCGGTGCATAAGATGAGGGCCGCTCCGCCTAATAACAACGTTTTAAACCCTTTTGAAAACCCATCTAACACAAACGATCCATTTAGAATATCTCCTGTCGGTTCATCGTATAGCGTGATTAACGACACGATTGCTAATATGACGGCTGCGATTGCACTAAGCGCTACATATCTATGATTCAACTTAAAAAACAAATCACATATGGAAAGAAGGATGGCAGCTCCGAGAATAATGAATTCTGGCACCATAAGATGCCATGATAAGCTAAGTAACGTATTCATATCCACCCTACTTCACCCCCAATGTTTTCAATGTATTTTGAAGTGGATCCCCTAGTATTTCTGGCATTACTCCAATTGCAATAATGCAGAAGATAAGTAGCAATATAGGGACATACTCCCATCCGTGTATATCAGCTTTCGCTTCCCACTCTTTCTTACCAAATGTCACTTGAAGTGTTGCTCTTAATACGTATACAGCGGTTAAAATGATGCCAAGTACACCGACTGCAGCAATGACTGGCTCCCCTTGGAATAAACCGAGAAAAGCAAGAAACTCGCTAACAAATCCAGACATTCCTGGCAATCCAAGCGATGCCATTCCTCCTGCTAAGAAGAATCCGCTAAGTACCGGGACACTTTTTGCGAGTCCGCCAAGCGCTGTAATATCCGACGTTCCAAAGCGCTGTTCTATAACGCCAAGTAAGAAAAAGAGTAAGGCTGCAATTAAACCGTGAGAGACAACTTGGAATAGTGCCCCTTGTGTACCTGGTGCATTTAACGCCGCAAGGCCCATTAATACGATGCCCATATGCGAAATACTAGAGTAAGCAAGCACCTTCCGAAAGTCCGTTTGAATGAGCGCTAAGAAGGCTCCGTACAATAAATTAATGACTCCTAAAATCGCAATAAGCATTGCAAACTCGCGAAAGTATTCCGGGAATAGCCCCTTTCCGAAACGAATCATACCGTATGCCCCAATCTTCAGTAAAACGCCCGCATGAAGCATAACTACAGCCGGATGCGCTTCAACATGCACATTGACCATCCAGCGATGTAGCGGTAAAACGGGTAGTTTAATCGCAAAGGCAATCATTATGGCAAGAAACAAACCGAACTGTAAGCTGCTTGAGACAGCCATTCCTCCCCCAGCACCTACACTCGTTAATATTTCTTTAAGCTCTGTAATATTTGTTGTACCTGTTTTTGCAAATAAAACTGAGAAAACGATGAGTAAAATAGCGGAGCCAATACCGTTATATATTAAATAACTATAAGCAGCCTTTTCACTCGACAATTTCCCCCACTTTCCAATTAATAAAAACATTGGCGGCAACGTAATTTCAAAGAAGATAAAGAACAACATTAAATTTTGAGCAGCGAAGACGCCGAGCATCCCTATTTCTAACATGAGTAGCAGCATATAAAAGGCTTTCAAGTTTCTTTTAATAGTAAATGCCGCAATTGCTGCAAGCATCGCTAGAAGGGCTGTCAGCACCATCATAACGAGCGATAAACCATCAATGCCGAGCTCGTAATAAATGGAAAACCATCTTTTATCCACCGCTGCAAAATCCCCAAATTTAATCCATTTCACTTTTTCATCGAATAGCGACAAACTCTTTCCAGAAGCATATGTACAAGCGAGGACGATAGCGATTCCAAATGGAAGCGCCGTCCCAAATAAACCAAGCGCTCGCACAGTACGCGATTCTTTTTTTGGCGTTAATACAAGTAAGAGAATTCCTAAAAGCGGGGAAAAAATGAAGAACGTTAATAACAAATCATTCATCGTAAATCCCCTCCCGTATAGAGCAAAATAATGACGAGTACTGCAAGTGAAACAGCTGTTACAGTGCCGTACACTTGTACATTTCCGTTTTGGAGTCTAGAACCGAGTCCGCTTATCCCTTTAATTAGACTCCCTATTAAAACGGCAATTCCTTCGACTACATACACCTCAAATAAGCGAAGCACATGGGCGATTCCCTTCGTAATAGGGAGCACCGTCATATTGTATAGTTCATCCACATAATATTTTTCTTTCAAAAGGTTATAAAGAGCTGTTCCATCGCCACCAGCCCAATCTCTAGAAATAGATTTCTTGCCATATATGAAATATGCGAGAGCAATCCCAGCCAAGGAAACGATAGTCGCTACGATCATAATCCAAACTGGTCCGTGTGCCTCTCGCACTTTAAATGCTACATCTTTCGTAAGCCAATCCCCGAGGAATGTCCCAAACCATGGTGTATTCATATAACCCGCCACTACGGCGAGAACGCCAAGGACGATCATCGGATACGTCATAACGCGGGGCGATTCATGCACATCTTCCTTTGTCTTTACTTCCCCAGTAAAGACAAGGAAGTAGAGCCGGAACATGTAGAATGCTGTTAAAAATGCTGCAATTACTGCTAATATGAATAAAACGTAATTGCCATTCATCCAAGTCACCGCTAAAATTTCATCTTTACTAAAGAAACCAGAAAGGAGTGGCACCCCACTAATTGCAAGTGTACCGATTAAAAATAGTGCACCCGTTACTTTCATCTTCTTCTGTAAACCGCCCATTTTATTAATGTCTTGCGTATGCACTGCATGAATGACACTTCCTGCCGCCAAAAATAGTAGCGCTTTAAAAAAGGCGTGTGTCGTTAAATGGAAAACACCAGCTACATAACCAGCAGATCCTAATGCGAGCATCATATAACCGAGCTGGCTAACTGTAGAATAAGCAAGCACTCTCTTTATATCCGTTTGAACAAGACCGATAGAAGCCGCAAAGATCGCAGTGAAAGCTCCAACGATTGCCACCGTCTGCATCGCCACCGCACTTGCTGAAAATAGTGGAAACATCGTCGCCACTAAATATACGCCAGCTGCGACCATCGTCGCCGCATGAATAAGTGCCGAAACAGGCGTCGGCCCCTCCATTGCATCTGGTAACCACGTATGAAGCGGGAACTGACCTGACTTCCCCATCGCCCCGATAAAAATTAATATCGCTGTTATTGTAATCATCGTAGGGGTAAGATCCCCCGTATGAATCGCCCTAAATATTGCGTCATATTCAAAACTACCTGCATGCCAGAAAAGTAAGATCATCCCAATAAATAAACCGACATCTCCAATACGAGTCATAATAAAAGCCTTTTTCGCAGCAGCCTTCGCTTCTTCTTTAAAGAAATAAAAACCGATGAGTAAAAATGAACCAAGGCCGACTAACTCCCAAAATATATAAAGCTGTAATAAATTCGGTGATATAACGAGCCCGAGCATTGCAAATGTGAAGAGCCCTAAATAGGCATAAAAGGTTGGTAATCTTTCATCACCTTTCATATAACCTTTCGAATACACATGTACAAGTAAACTCACAAGTGTAACGATAAACAGCATTAAAGCCCCTAATGCAGTCACTTCAAAGCCAAATGATATATCAATATCTCCCGTTCTAAGCCATACCCACTTATGCTTCAATCCTACTTTCGAAAACCGTTCTACTAATACAAGTACCGCAAATATAAAGGAGAGAAAGACGAGGAAAATACTAAGTACACTGCTTCCTTCTCTAATTTTCTTCCCGAATATAAGTAATAAAAAAAACGAAACAAGCGGGAAAAGCGGTATGAGCCATGCATAATCGATCATTGTTTCCTTCCCCCTTTTCGGTCACAATGTTACCCTTTGAGCGTATCCATTTCATCTACATGAACCGTCGTACGATTACGATACAAAGCAATTAAAATGGCGAGTCCTACCGCCGCCTCCGCTGCTGCTACAGCCATCGTAAACAGAGAGAAAATTTGCCCTGTTAAATTTGGGAACAAACCTAATTTACTAAACGCGACTAAATTTAAATTGGCCGCGTTAAGCATTAATTCAATACAAACTAATACAATCACTGTATTTCGCTTCGTTAAAGCTCCAAACAAACCGATGCAAAACAAAATAATCGCAAGCGTTAAATATGCAGAAGCTGGAACGCTACTCATTGGAATCCTCCTCTTTCTCATCCTTCTTCGCAAGTATAATCGCGCCAACAAGTGCTACAAGTAAAATAACTGAGGTTAACTCAAATGGAATAATATATTTCGAATAGAGAAGTGTACCGATTTGAAGTGTGTTTTTTTCATGGAGAGGTAAACTTCCTTGTGTGCTTTCATTTGCAAAATCAATATTGTTAACAGCGAAATACATAACTGCCCCAAATGCTACAACCGCAAAGAAGATAATCCATTTTCGAAGAGTAAGACGCGATTCATTTTCTGCGTTATGTTGCGTTAACATAATGCCAAAAATCATAATAATTGTAATCGCACCGGAGTAAAGTAAAATTTGTGCAACCCCGATAAATTCGGCCGATAAAAGAAAGTACAAACCTGCGATACTAAGAAATGTCAGAACGAGAGCTAGCATCATATGCATGACTTTCGTTAAGTTCAACATAAGAACACCGCCGATAATTGCAGACAAGGATAGTATGAAGAATGCTACAAACTCGCCATTCATGCTTTATTCTCCTTCCTGACGTTTTCGTCGTTTTCGTCAAGCCACTGCAAATTTTTAAATAAATCATCACGTGAATATTCCGCGAGTTCAAAGTTATTTGTCATAACAATCGCCTCTGTCGGACAAACTTCTGTACATAAATCACACAGAATACAAATTTCAAAATTAATATCATACGTGTCGATAATTTTCCCTTTTTTCGTAGGATCCGGATGTTTTTTTCCTGTTAACTGAATACAGTCTGTCGGACAAATGTTGGAGCATTGGTTACAAACAATACACTTTTCTGGATAAAACTTTTGAATGCCTCGAAAGCGGTCTGGCAACGGCAACGGTTGATTCGGATAATCGTAAGTCACCTTCTTCTTACTCAAATTGCTTAATGTATATTTTAATCCTTTAAATAGTCCTTTCATCTCTTACTGGCACCCCCCTCATAGATTAGAAGAATAACTCCTTAATCAATGCCGTTAAGAAAATATTCGCAAGTGCAATTGGCAATAATACTTTCCAGCCAAACTCCATTAACTGGTCACCTCTTATACGCGGAAACGTAACGCGGAACCAAATTAATAGAAAGACTACACTGCTAAATTTCAAAGCAAACCATACAGCTCCTGGGATAAACCCAAGGAACATAACTGGATTCCATCCGCCTAAAAAGAGCACTGTAATTAAAGATGCCATTCCGAAGAAATATACGTACTCTGAAAGCATGAAAAACGCCCAGCGAAACCCTGAGTATTCCGTATGATATCCAGAAACAAGTTCCGACTCTGCTTCTGGTAAATCAAACGGCGTCCTATTTAACTCTGCTACCGCTGCGATTAAGAAAACGACGAAACCGATTGGCTGCACGAAAATGTACCAAACATTCTCCTGCGCTGCTACAATTTCATTTAAATTCAGGCTACCAGCTAACAAAACGACGCCAATTACACTCATTACAAGCGGAATTTCATAAGAAATCATTTGCGCTGCCGCACGCATCCCTCCTAAAAGGGAATATTTATTATTTGATGCCCACCCTCCGGTTACGACACCAATCGTCGTAATGCCAGAAACAGCAATGTAATACAGTAAGCCTACGCCAATATCCGCGAACTGAAATTTATCAGTAAACGGGATGACTGCAAGCACCATAAATGCCGGTGCGAATGCAATGACAGGCGCTAATATAAACAACGGTTTATCTGCCGCTTTCGGAATACTATCTTCTTTCAGTAATAGTTTTAAAACATCAGCTACCGTTTGCAGTAAGCCGAATCGGCCCCCAACTTGGTTTGGGCCAATCCGCCCTTGCATAAAACCCATCACTTTCCGTTCTGCCAAAATACCATATGTAACGAAGCCAAGGACTGCAAATAATAGAAGCACCGCTAATCCGAAAAAAATGAAGAAATTCGTCCAGCTTGAAGGTGATTGTAAGAGCGTTTCAATCATTAGCCATCAACCTCCCCAAGTACAATATCAACTCCACCTAAAATCGTAATTAAATTGGCGATGTTTTCACCTTTCAATAACTTCGGTAAAATTTGCAAATTGTAAAAAGACGGCCTGCGAAACTTCAAGCGGTACGGCTCTTTCTTTCCATCACTAGCAATATAGCAACCAATCTCTCCTCGCGGCGATTCTATACGGACGAACGCTTCCCCTTTAGGCGCCTTAATGATTTTCGGCACTTTCGCTAGCACAGCTCCGTCTTTCGGGAACTGTTGGACAGCTTGCTCAACAATTTTTAATGACTCCTCAATCTCTTGCATGCGGCAAACGTAACGATCCCAAGCATCTCCCACACTCCCAACAGGAATATCGAAATCAAAACGATCATAAATGGAGTACGGTTCATCCTTGCGAAGATCCCAGTTTACTCCGGTACACCGCAAATTCGCTCCGCTTAAAGAATACGAAATCGCTTCTTCCGCGCTATATATACCAACGCCTTTTACGCGATTTAAGAAAATCTCATTACCGCTAACGAGATCATGATAACCTGCCAATTGCTCTCGCATATACGGAACAAACTCTTCCACTTTTTCAATCCAACCGTCCGGCGCATCCCACTTTACACCCCCGACTCTCATATAGTTAAAAGTAAGACGGGCACCGCATAATTCGTTTAATAAATTTATAATCATCTCTCGTTCACGAAACGCGTATAAAAACGGGCTGACCGCTCCTATATCAAGAAGATTTGTCCCCCACCAAACGAGGTGGCTCGCAATCCTTCCAAGCTCCATTGCAAGTACTCGTAAGTATTCGGCCCGCTCCGGGATTTCAAGTCCCATCATCGTCTCGACAGCATGGCAAATGACGTAGTTATTCGTCATGGCCGATAAATAGTCCATTCGATCTGTATAAGGGATAATTTGCGTATACTGTAAGCTCTCGGCAATCTTTTCGGTCCCGCGATGCAAATATCCAATAACTGGTGTAGCTTCTTTAATAATTTCCCCGTCAATCTTAATAACAAGCCTGAACACACCATGCGTACTCGGATGCTGAGGCCCTACATTCAAAAGCATTTCTTCCGTACGGATCATAAGCTACACCTCCACATCATACGGTTCATAATCTTTCCTAAGCGGATACCCTATCCAATCATCAGGCATTAAAATACGTGATAAATTCGGATGTCCCTTAAATACAATGCCGAGCAAATCATACGCTTCTCGCTCTGGCCAGTCCGCTCCTTTCCAAAGCGCTGCAACCGACTCTACTTCTGGTGCTTCCCTATCCAACTTCACCTTCACCGCTACTGACTGTTTCTTTCCATATGAAAATAAATGAACATATACTTCCATATGTGTCACAAAATCCGTCGCATGTAGCTCTGACATATAATCAAAAGCAAGTCCTTCATGGAATCGCAGTAATTCCATCACTTCATAATATTTTGCGGGATCCACAACAAGAGTTGGCACGTCTTTTGAAAGTTTATTAATGTAGGAATCTACTAATGCATCCTCTCCTTTTTCCCCCTTAATAAATTCAACATACTGATTTAAATACGGCTGATTCACGGATGGCTCTTCCTGCTTCGGCTCCTCTTCTGCTTTACCTTCAGCGCCCCTTGTCTTCGCCCTTGCTGCCGCTGCCGCTTTTGCCTTCGCTGCTGCAATTGCCTTCGCCTTTTCATCTCCTGAATCCTCATTACCTTGCGAGGCCTTCTGCTTCGCTAAAGCCGCCGCTTTTGCCTTTGCTGCCGCCACGGCCTTCGCTTTCACTTTGGTCTTTTCCTCTTCCGTTACTTCTTCTGTTCCTTCTCTTTTTTGCTTTGCTAATGCTGCCGCTTTTGCTTTTGCCGCGGCGGCTGCCTTCGCCTTCGCTTTGGCCTTTTCTTCTTCCGTTACCTCTTCTGTTCCTTCTCTTTTTTGCTTTGCTAATGCAGCCGCTTTTGCTTTCGCGGCTGCGGCTGCACGTCGTTTTACTTCTTCCACAGTCATACCATCATTTTTTGGTAGCGCTTTCTCTTTTTCTCGATTTTCTTCCTCAAGTTTACTTATTTCCGCATCATGTTTCGCAACGAGACGCTTTCTCGCCTCTTCTTTCGCATGCCTAGCCGCTTCTCTTTTCAAATCCTCTAGGTCTTTATTTGGATTACTCATTTATTCGTCACCTGCTTTCCTGTCTTTGCCTCGTAACGAATTTTTTCTTTCAATTTATTAATTCCATAAATTAAAGCAGCAGGATTGGGTGGACAACCAGGAATATACACATCCACTGGTACAATTTGATCCACACCTTTCACAACAGCGTACGAATTTACATATGGGCCACCTGCTGTCGCACAAGATCCCATTGCAATAACCCATTTTGGTTCGGGCATTTGATCGTATAAACGCCGAACAATAGGAGCCATCTTCTTCGTTACTGTTCCCGACACAATCATAACGTCCGATTGCCTTGGCGATGTCCGAAAAAATGACCCAAATCGATCTAAATCGTAATGTGATGAACCTACTCCCATCATTTCAATTGCACAGCATGCCAGTCCGAATGTCATCGGCCATAAAGAATTGCTTCGTGCCCATCCTTTTAACTGCTCCAATGTAGAAAAAAAGATATTTCGTTCTAATTCCGCCCGCTCATTTGGATGTAATTCCTCAAAATTTATAACCATTGTAACACCTTCTTTTTCCAAGCATACGCTAATCCAACTAGCAACATTACAACAAAGATGAGCATTTCAATCAGTGCAAATAAACCGAGCTTGTCATATGCAACAGCCCATGGATATAAAAATAAAGTTTCTACATCAAAGATGACAAACAATAAAGCAAAAATATAATAACGAGCATGAAACCGAATATTTGCATCATGAAAAGGCTCAATCCCACTCTCATACGTCGTCGCTTTCGCTGCACTTGGTTTGTTTGGACGCAGCATCTTTCCTAATGTAAGAGCCACTACCGGCAGCAATATACCTAATAGCAAGAAAATCAAAACGATCATATAACTATTTTCATATACACTTGCCATTGTGAAACCCTCCCCCCTGAATTAAGAACAAGTTCACTTAGTAAACAATATGTCCTAGCTGCAGTAATTATTATTTTTAAATTTTTCTAAATAATGCAACTATTTTAATCATTATAGCAAACTTCAAATTCCTATGTCGATATATTGGGGACCGAAACGAGAATTATTAAAATCTATTTTTATAACTCGCTATACCTGTGTAAAATAAGTATAGAAATTATATATATGTTTCAAGAAACAATAAAAAATAAAAAGAGGAATTTATATGTATATACCGTGGGTGAGATAAATGAAAAAACAAACACATGTAAGTATTCTTATAAGCATTATATTGTTATCTATAGCGATTCATTACGTGGCAATGCCTTTTCTATATGAATACTCATTTCCTTTTCAAATATTAATTGGAATGAGTACCTTATTCATTGATATTATCGCTTGTAGTTATATACTTTATTTTTCAAATAGGAAAGAAGGGTTACCGCGTTTATTTTGGACCATTTTATCTGTTGGAACTCTCTCTTATTTCATTGGTGATATGGTCGTTGCCTATCAACGTTTAATTTTAAAGGACTATTATACATTCGTTGATCCGTCCGATTTTTTTTACTTACTTTTTTTAATTACCTTTGCATTTGCGTTTCTATATGAAATCATCTATAACCGTGATTTATTAGAAAAGCTTTTTATGCTATGTGATATTTGTATTATTGTTACAGCACAATTCACTTTAAGTTACTACTTACTTATTGAACGCACCATTCACGTTTCTTCAACATCCTATATCGACATATTTGTTCAACTTACCTATCCAATGGCCGATTTGCTCTTTCTTCTCATAGGAATCAATCTGTTATTCAAGCCATTATCCTTATTATCCAAAAAAGTTGGTGCGCTTCTTGGCAGTGCTTTAATTTTATATGCTACTACAGATGCGATTTATGCTTATATCAAATACTTCATACCCGAGTATTCTATGTTTACAGTTACTCCTCTCTATCAAGTAACTTTAGTACTAGTAGCAATCGCCTGTATTCTGCATACAAAAGAACCCGAAAGACAAGAGCAAGTACTATTAACACCTAAACTTGGGGAATCGATCAGATTGTCATTACCTTATATTTCTGTAGTAATGCTTATTGTTTTTATACTAGTTGAATATGTTTTTGCACCTATTGTAGTAATCGGGCTTATAATAACTTTCTCCTTCGTTCTCATACGCCATAGTTTAGTTCGAAAACAAAATAAAATATTATTACTAGCTCAAATGCAATTCAACTCAGAACTCGAAAAACAAATTGAACTACGTACAGAAGATTTAGTAGAACAAAAAAATGAACTATATCATAACCAACAGATGTTTAAATCTTTATACGAGCACCATCCAGATCCAATTTTCACATTAGACTTGTACGGTAATTTTCTCAACGTGAACAACGCTGGTACTACTTTACTCGGTTATCAAACGAATGAATTATTAAAGCAACCATACTATTCACTTACGTATGAAGAAGATTTGGAAGAAATCATTAATGCCTTTCATCGAGTAAAAAAAGGGAAATCTATTTCTTTAGAAGTACGGGCATATCATAAGAATAGGGATATTTACTACTTGCATGTTACAGCAGTTCCTATCTTTTTAAAGGATCATATTTCTGGTGTTTATTTAATGATTAAAGATATTACGGAAAGCAAACAACAACAAGAACAAATTAATTTTCTAGCATATCATGATACTTTAACAGAGCTTGCAAATCGCCGTGCATTTCATCAATATGTAGAACAAGCAATTGCTCGATCCGAAATATCAAAAAGGCCTTTTGCTGTTATGTTTCTCGACCTAGACCGCTTTAAGGTTATTAATGATACCCTCGGTCATAGGGTAGGAGACCTTCTATTAATTGCTGTAGCAAAAAGACTAGAAAGACTATCGACACCAAATATGAAGCTCGCCCGGCTAGCCGGGGATGAGTTCACAATCCTTATCGAAAATTATACAAAAAGACCCGATGTGAAAAAAATAGCTGATACGATTGTAGCAGCCATGAACGAACCATTCGAAATTGAAAGTCAACATTTACAAATCTCACCGAGCATCGGGATTGCAATATATCCTGAAGCAGGTGAAGATCCATTATCCATTTTACAGCATGCTGATATGGCCATGTACGAAGCAAAAAATAAAGGAAAAAATGGTAGCTCCCTATACACGAAAGAATTGTATAAAAAAATGGAACGAAAAGCTCGAATTGAAAAAGATTTACCACTCGCTTTAGTAAACGAAGAGTTTTATCTCGTCTATCAACCACAAATTGATATTACGACGAAAAAGATTATTGGTGCTGAAGCATTACTACGCTGGAAACACCCACTCCTAGGTGACATTCCGCCATGTGAGTTCATTCCAATTGTAGAAGAGACGCCACAAGTCGTTCCGCTCGGTCATTGGGTATTAAAAGAATCTTGTCGCCAGTTAAAAATATGGCATACTTTCGGCTACACAGATTTAAAAATAAGTGTGAACTTATCCGCAAAAGAGTTTCAGCAAGAGAATTTAATCAACAACATTTCACAAATACTAACAGACATTAAAGTCGATCCAAGGCATGTAACACTTGAGCTAACAGAACGAATTGCAATGATTGATGAAAAAGAAACATTATCAAGACTAAAACAATTAAAGGAATATGGTATTCAAACGTCCATTGATGACTTCGGTACCGGCTATTCTTCTCTCGCTTATTTATCAATTTTCCCTATTGATACGTTAAAAGTACCGAGAGAATTTACACAACTAGCCGATCATCGGCCTGAGGAAAGAGCTATCGTTTCCACTATCCTTTCCCTTGCAAATACTTTAAACCTCTCTGTCGTTGCTGAAGGAATTGAAACAGAAAAACAACTTAAGTTTCTACAAAAGAACAACTGTAAATATATGCAAGGTTACTATTTCAGTAAACCACTTACTAGTCATCAATTTATAAAATTTCTACAAAAAACACCCAGTATGAACCAATAGCTCATACTGGGTGTTTTTATAGTGTCGGAATTGTTTTCTCGTAATACTCCTCTGCAATTTCTTCATAAAAAGCTGCTGACGTCGTATAAAAATATGGAATTAGCCATAGGAATCCAATCCCTAACGTAATACAACTTAATATAAACCAACCAATAAAGCTTAAACATAAAATGAAATACTCCATCTTATGTCCATTCATCATACGACGACTTTCTGTAATAGCTTGATTTATGGAATACTCAGGATGATCATTTATTATAAAGTACGTCATCGCATAAGAAAATGATTTAATAATGCCTGGAATAATAAATAATAAAAACCATAAGAAAATATAAATGTTCACTACTATATATAATAAAAATGACTTTATAAACTTACTTCCTTCTGTAAACCATCTGAATATATGCCCAATACTCGCTTCTTTTTCACGAATGATATGTAGTGCTAAATGATAACCACCTAGCGTTAATGGACCTACCATCAATATTGTAATAGCGTCTACTGAAAGTGAGTTATTTACTTCTTTCCAATCCCAAAATTGAAAGAAAATGAAATCAATACTAAAACTAAAAGCTGAAATAAGAATCGAAATCAGTAATGTTGCCCCGACAGCTAATCCCCATTTCCCTTCTAATGAATCTAGCGCTTCTCCTTTTAAATCACTAATCATATTGTTCCTCCTATACGTAATAACTCTATTAGTATAGCATGTTCCTACTACAATTCATCTTTTGAAAGATAGCGATAAAAATGCGCTGTCGTTGTACTCATATACGGACTAAGCCAAAGAAATCCTATTCCGAGTGTAAGAATCGCTAAGATTGCCCAACCTATAAAACTCAGCCACAACAGAAATAAATCTAATTTGTGCCCCTTCATAAGATGCTTACTTTCTTTCATTGCTCGTGACACACTATACTCTGGATTTTCAATCATTACATAGTACGTCATCGCATAAGAAAAATACATCACAATCATAACAACGATTGAAATAGCTAATAGTAAAAAGAAAGCGATAGTAAACGACGTATTTCCTTCTTCACCAAAAAATGCGAATAAGGCTACTAGCAACATTGGAATCCATGTACCTGTATATAACAAAATCGCAAGCATTGCCCACATCGTTTTCATCATTCTTTTAAAGCCACGAAACCCTTCGAATAAGTGATCTACTTTAGCACCTTCTCGTTTACTCATCTGTAAAAATACATTTGTATAACCGTATGATGTAATTCCATACGATGCGTTACTCAAAATTATTATGATGCAATAAAAAATACCATATGTAATACCTGCTCCAATTGATATTGTTTCCTTTTCAAGTGAGCCTGTTAAACCAGCAAATAGTAAAAATATAATAACTCCTGGAATTAAAAGTATAAGCATTGCAGCCATCGAAACAACATAACTTAAAATAAAATATAAAATCGTTGATCCAACACCTAGTCCCCATTTTCCCTTTAAAGAGTGCAACGCTTCTCGTTTCATTTCACCGATCATTTATTCATCCCCTTTATAAATTGTTGTACATTCTCTACTTATACAAGCATCAATATAATTATACCATTTTTGTAAAATTATCCATGAACTACACAAAAAAATCCGTAAAGGCAAAGCCTTTACGGATTTTTTATTTCATATCGGAAACGTTTAAACGGTTCACAGCACGTTGTAATGCCATTTCTGCACGTCTAAAGTCAACATGTGCTTGTTTATCTTGCATACGTTGCTCAGCGCGACGCTTCGCTTCATTTGCACGATGGATATCGATATGGTTTGCTTCTTCAGCAGATGATGATAATACAGTTACTTTATCTGGACGAACTTCGATAAAGCCACCGCTTACTGCTACATAATCAGTGTGTCCACCATGTTTCAGACGAACTGCACTAATTTTTAATGGTGCAACAGTTGGAATGTGACCTGGTAAGATCCCCATTTCCCCACTCTCTGCTTTTACGCTTACCATTTCTACTTCTTTTTCGTAAACCGGTCCATCAGGAGTTACAATACTGACTGGAAATGTCTTCATAATTCGTCCCTCCTAAGGCCTTACGCCATCATTTTCTTCGCGTTTTCAATAACTTCTTCAATACCACCTACAAGACGGAATGCATCTTCTGGAAGGTCATCATATTTTCCTTCTAGAATTTCTTTAAATCCGCTAACTGTATTTTTTACAGGTACGTAAGAACCTTTTTGACCTGTAAACTGCTCAGCTACGTGGAAGTTTTGAGATAAGAAGAATTGAATACGACGAGCACGATGTACAACTAACTTATCTTCTTCAGATAACTCATCCATACCTAAGATAGCGATGATATCTTGAAGCTCTTTATAACGCTGTAAAGTTTGCTGTACTTGACGAGCTACTTCATAATGCTCTTCTCCTACGATTTCTGGAGAAAGTGCACGAGATGTAGATGCTAATGGATCTACGGCTGGGTAAATACCCATTTGTGTTAAACGACGCTCTAAGTTTGTTGTTGCATCTAAGTGAGCGAACGTTGTAGCTGGTGCTGGATCCGTATAGTCATCGGCTGGTACATATACCGCTTGGATAGACGTGATAGACCCTTTATTTGTAGATGTAATACGCTCTTGTAATTGACCCATTTCTGTTGCAAGTGTCGGTTGGTAACCTACCGCAGATGGCATACGACCAAGAAGGGCAGATACTTCAGAACCTGCTTGCGTGAAACGGAAGATGTTATCGATGAACAATAGTACGTCTTGTCCTTGCTCATCACGGAAATGTTCAGCCATTGTTAAACCTGTTAATGCAACACGTTGACGTGCTCCAGGTGGCTCATTCATTTGTCCGAATACCATCGCAGTTTTCTTAATTACGCCAGAATCGCTCATTTCGTGGTATAAATCGTTACCCTCACGAGTACGCTCACCTACACCAGCGAATACAGAGATACCACCGTGTTCTTGTGCGATGTTGTTAATTAATTCCTGAATTAGTACAGTTTTACCTACACCGGCACCACCGAATAGACCGATCTTACCACCCTTAATGTAAGGAGCAAGTAAGTCTACTACTTTAATACCAGTTTCAAGAATTTCTACTTTAGTAGATAATTCTTCGAATGCAGGTGCTTGACGGTGAATTGGATCACGACGTACATCGGCAGGAACCTCACCATCTAAGTCAATTGCATCACCTAATACGTTAAATACGCGACCAAGTGTTGCATCACCAACTGGTACAGAGATTGCTTTACCAGTATCTTCTACTTCTGTACCACGAACAAGTCCGTCTGTGGAAGACATTGCAACTGTACGAACTGTATCATCACCTAAATGAAGTGCAACTTCAAATGTTAAGTTAATGCTTGTTCCGTTTTCGTTGCTTTGTTTTACCGTAAGGGCGTTGTAGATTTCTGGTAGCTTTCCGCCATCAAACTTAACGTCTACAACCGGACCCATGATTTGCGTAACGCGCCCTTTATTCATCGGGTTCCCTCCTAGCTTTCTTTTAATTAGCCAACTTGCTACGAGCAGTTAGCTTTTAATTTTTTATTGGTTTATAGCTTACGCGACTCTTTTGAAAGAGCCGCCTACGCTTTTTATTGAATCTAGCTCTGGTGGCTAGAATGTTCGGTGGCTTCGCTTTTTCCTGCGAGGCACAAATCGCCTCTACGTCAAAAGCTCCATCCCCCTCTCATTCTGAACGAACCGCCTACGCTTTTTATTACTACTCTAACGCTGCTGCTCCACCAACGATTTCCGTAATTTCTTGCGTAATCGCTGCCTGACGCGCACGGTTGAATGAAAGTGTAAGTGAATCGATAACTTCCATTGCGTTGTCTGTAGCACTCTTCATTGCTGTCATACGCGCTGCGTGTTCACTTGCTTTACCGTCTAGTAATGCACCGTACACTAAGCTTTCTGCGTATTGTGGCAATAGTACTTTTAAAATTTCTTCTTCAGAAGGTTCGAATTCATAAGCTGTCGTCGGTTTGTCAGACGCCACATCAGTAAGCGGTAAAATTTTATTTTCCGTTACTTCTTGTGAAATTTTACTTACGTAATGGTTGTAGTAAATATACAGCTCATCATAAGCACCATCTGCAAACATCGCAATTGCTCGAGAAGCAAGATCTTTAATATCAGTAAATGATGGGTGGTCAGATAGTCCAACTACTTCATCAATGATATTAAAGCCGCGACGTTTTAAATAATCACGTCCTAGTCGGCCAAGCACAATAATTGAATATTGGTTTGAATCCATATTATGACGTTCACGAATTACGTTACTTACTGTACGTAATACGTTACTGTTATAACCACCTGCTAGTCCGCGATCAGATGTAATAACGATGTACCCTGTACGCTTTACAGGACGCGCATTTAGCATCGGATGATTAATTCCTTTACTTCCTTGCGCAATGCTCGCTACTACTTCTTGAATCTTTTCCATATACGGAACGAAAGATTTAGCATTTTGCTCTGCACGGTTTAACTTAGATGCAGATACCATCTCCATCGCTTTCGTAATTTGACTCGTTTTCTTTGTCGAGTTAATCTTCGCTTTTATATCGCGTAAAGATGCCACAGGTTTTCACCACCTTTTTTCCGGAAGTTGGCACGATTAGTAAGAATTCTCTTCCTAATCTACGTTGCAAGATATTCTTGCTCATGATTGAAGGAAAAGAATAGGTGCACCTACTCTTTTCCTTTACATAACCGTCAGCAATCTCAAAACTTGAGATGCCTTTTATATATTATCTAGCTCCAGTGGCTTGAACGAGCCTCTGGAGCTTTTATTCATTACTCAGAAGCTACGAATACTTTTTTAAATCCATTAATAGCTGCTGCAAATTTGTCGTCATCCGCAAGTTTCTTAGTTGTGCGGATTTCTTCTAATAAGTCAGTCGCATTAGAATCTAACCAAGCATGGAATTCTTCTTCGAAACGAGTGATATCTACTACTGGGATATCATCTAGGAATCCACGTGTTAAAGCGTAAAGAATGATAACTTGTTTCTCTACACGTAATGGTTTGTGTAATCCTTGTTTTAATACCTCAACAGTACGAGCACCACGGTTTAGTTTCGCTTGAGTTGCTTTATCAAGGTCAGAACCGAACTGAGCGAACGCTTCTAACTCACGGTAAGATGCAAGGTCAAGACGAAGTGTACCTGATACTTTACTCATTGCTTTAATCTGAGCAGATCCACCTACACGAGATACAGAAGTACCCGCATCGATCGCTGGACGTACGCCAGAGAAGAATAGGTCAGATTGTAAGAAGATTTGTCCATCCGTAATAGAAATTACGTTTGTTGGGATGTAAGCTGATACGTCCCCTGCTTGTGTTTCGATGAAAGGTAGTGCAGTTAAAGAACCGCCGCCTCTTGCATCACTTAATTTTGCTGCACGCTCTAATAAGCGAGAATGTAAGTAGAATACATCCCCTGGATATGCTTCACGACCTGGAGGACGACGTAATAGTAATGAAAGCTCACGGTAAGCCGCTGCTTGTTTTGATAAGTCATCATATACTACTAATACGTGTTTACCATTGTACATGAACTCTTCACCCATTGTTACACCAGCATAAGCAGCTAAGTATAATAATGGAGCTGGTTGAGAAGCTGATGCAGTTACAACGATTGTGTAATCTAATGCACCGTGCTTACGTAGTGTTTCTACTACGTTACGTACAGTTGATTCTTTTTGTCCGATAGCTACATAGATACAAATCATATCTTCATCTTTTTGGTTAATGATTGTATCAAGTGCAACTG
Organism: Bacillus cereus group sp. N6; assembly: GCF_016483705.1. Taxonomy (NCBI): domain Bacteria; kingdom Bacillati; phylum Bacillota; class Bacilli; order Caryophanales; family Bacillaceae; genus Bacillus; species Bacillus cereus group sp. N6. The sequence continues at coordinate 55,542 of NZ_JAEHBI010000025.1, read as the reverse complement.
CTGTTTTACCTGTTTGACGGTCACCAATGATTAACTCACGTTGACCACGGCCAATTGGTACAAGAGCATCGATCGCTTTAATACCTGTTTGAAGTGGCTCATGAACAGATTTACGATCCATTACACCTGGTGCTGGACTTTCGATTGGACGAGTGTTTGTTGTATTGATTGGGCCTAAACCATCAACTGGTTGACCTAATGGGTTTACAACACGACCGATTAGTTCTTTTCCTACTGGTACTTGCATGATGCGACCAGTACGACGAACTTCGTCACCTTCACGAATTTCTGTGTAAGGTCCTAAAATAATGATACCTACGTTGTTTTCCTCTAAGTTTTGTGCTAGTCCCATAACGCCGTTAGAGAACTCTACAAGTTCACCAGCCATAACGTTATCAAGACCATGAGCACGCGCAATACCGTCACCAACTTGGATAACTGTACCAACATCACTAACTTCGATTTCAGACTGATAGTTCTCGATTTGTTGCTTTATCAGTGCGCTAATTTCTTCAGCTCTGATGCTCATGTGCTTCACCCCTATCTATTCTTCATTAATTCACGCTGAATACGTGCTAATTTTCCTTGTAAGCTTCCGTCGTAAATGCGATTTCCAATACGTACTTTAATGCCGCCTAGTAAATCTTCATCTACAACATTTTTTACGCGAATTGCATCTTTTCCCGTTCTCTTTGCAAATGCTTCTGCAATGTTAAGCTTCTCTTCTTCTGATAGAAGACGAGTAGAATATACAGTTGCGTCGGCTACGTTACGTTCTTCATTAGCAAGAACAACATATTCATCTGCAATTTCAGGTAAGATATCAATGCGTTTGTTATCAATTAAAATATATAACGTATTTAAAATAGATTCAGAAACAGATCCGAATACGTTCGCAAGAAACGTTTTCTTCTGCTCTTTTGAAATGTTCGGTTGCGTTAAAAAGCTATGTAGTTCTCCGTTCTTTACATAAACGTTTTGTACAAGGCGTAATTCCTCTTCAAACATTTCTAATACGTGTTTTTCTTTTGCAATTTTAAAAAGAGCGACAGCATAACGTTTTGCTACAATCCCATTGCTCATCGCGCTTCTCCTACTTCTTTAATATAATCGCGAATTAACTTAACTTGATCTTCTTCTTTTAACTCTTTTTCAATTACTTTAGAAGCAATTTGAACAGATAAAGAAGCGACTTGTTCTTGTAAAGCAGCAATCGCTTGCTCTTTTTCGCGTTGAATTTCTTGTACAGCAGATGCTTTAATTGATTCTGCTTCTTCTTTCGCAGCAGCAACAATAACATCTTTTTGATCTACAGCTTGTTTTTTCGCTCTTTCGATTAACTCTTGTGCTTCAACACGCGATTGTTTTAACATTTCACGTTGTTCTTCTACTAATTTCTTCGCTTCAGCGTTACTTCTTTCTGCAGCGTCGATTTCATTAGTAACATGCTCTTCACGTTCTTTCATAATTCCCATTAAAGGGCCCCACGCGAATTTGCGTAGCATTACTAATAGAAGTAAGAAAATGAACAATGTATAAGCAATCGTTCCAAATGGAATGGAAGCCCCTAATAATAAAGTTGGCACAAGGATTCACTCCCTTCAAAATATCTAAATTGATCATATGAAAAAAAAAGACATACGTTTCGTTCATAAAGCAATGGCGAAGAAAGTTCGGAAAAACACTCTTCGCCATCTATGTAAGGGGAGTCTCCCTTATTTGTTCATTACGATGAATGCAATAACTACACCGATGATTGGAAGTGCCTCAACTAAAGCAACCCCGATGAACATAATTGTTTGAAGCGCGCCTTTTAATTCTGGTTGACGAGCAACACCTTCGATTGTACGTGATACGATAAGACCGTTACCAATACCTGCACCTAATGCTGATAAACCAATTGCAATTGCAGCTGCGATTACACCTAAACTCATTTAATTTGTCCTCCTTTGTATTATAAAAAAATAAATTTTTTCTTACTTAAATTATATTAATGGTCATGGCTTACTTTATGAGCCATATAAACCATCGTTAACATAACGAAAATAAATGACTGGATTGATCCAACGAATACACTGAATCCCATCCATGCTAACATTGGTACAAGCGCACCTAATGCTCCAAGGAATGATGCCCCACCTAACTTAGCAAGTAATCCTAATAAGATCTCACCTGCATAAATGTTACCGAATAAACGAAGACCTAACGTTAATGTGTTAGCAAACTCCTCAATAACCTTTAATGGGAATAAGAATTTCATAGGTTGGAAATAACCTTTTACGTATTCTTTCGTACCCTTCATCTTAATTCCATAATAATGGGTGAGGGTAACTACCATCACGGCTAATGTTAATGTAACTGCTGGATCAGACGTTGGTGATCTCCACCATGCAATATGTTCGCCAGCCTCAACTGTTGAATACATGAATGGTAAACCAAGGAAGTTCGATACGATGATAAACATGATAAGCGTAACGCCAAGCGTTAAGAAACGTCCACCTGTTTTCCAGTCCATCGTACTATTGATAATCCCTTTCACGAAGTCAAACACCCATTCCATGAAGTTTTGCATCCCGGTTGGGCGAAGGGCTAAACTGCGAGTTCCGATAACAGCGATTAAGAAAACTATAACTGCTGCTACAGTAACCATCATAACTGATGACAAATCGAACGTTAAACCTAGAAATTTAACTAATTTACCGTGTTCCACTAGTAATTCACCTCTCTTCCCTGCTCTTATACTCTAAATAAAGAAAATCTATGATCATGACAAGGTATCCTGTCAGCAATCCTACACCTAGGCCCCACATCGCGATTAACTCTTGATATTTGGCTGCAAATAAAATTAATAATCCAATCGTGGCGAATCTCGAATATGTACTTACCGCTGTCGCCTTAAACTTCACGTTTTCTCCATTTGTTACGCGATCCAACAGCTTGTCTGTTCTACGTGCAATGATGCGCAAACTAAGAAAACTGAAAATCGTTCCGATAATCAGCCCAAGAAATACATCCTTGTAAGAGGTGAATCCCCATCCTAGCACTAGAAGCGCAAGCAAGTAGTACATATATTTCTTTTGTCTTTGGACAAGTCCATGTACGTCTATCATCATTGCTCTCCCGAATAGTAATGTCGAATGAGTCGAATCATTGCGTATATCCCTGTTCCTAATCCGAGTAATAACCCTATAATAAGAAACAATGGAAACGTTCCAACCTTACTATCAATCCACTGCCCACCAAAGATTCCAATAAGAATAGAACCGACTAACTGAGCAAGAATACCTGACATTAAAGCATAAGCTTTTATATGGCTGCGATCGTTTTTTTGCAAGGATTCATCCCTCCAATATGTAACCCTCATTCACGATGTGTTAATAATAACTCATTTTTTTGCATAAATCCTATACAAATTAAAAAGTTTACATTTTCGTCACGGAATAGATGTATTTTTGTCACTGAAAGCCCTACCATCTATCCCCGTTGTTAGCATACAATAGGGTATTAACAGTGTCAACGAGAAATCGTAAAAAATCAAAAAATTTGAGTATTAGTCATTTCCTCCCAAAAATGAAAACGTTCCCCTTCTAAATACTGGTTAGAGATATGCAATTTCTAGCAGTTTTCTCATTATAATAGAAGGAAATGTTCACAAGTTTGTCACTATTATATTTTTACAATATAACGCTTTCCTTCCATAATATAGTGCTCTTTAGACGTAAAACTTCTATATTATATGTGGTGTGTATTCAACTTATGTTGTATATACTATGTATATTTATCCCCCCTCCCCTACCTCATCAGAGTACAAAAAAACGAGAGGGGAATCCCCTCTCGTCAGTTGTCTTACTTCGTTCCGAATAAACGGTCACCAGCATCACCAAGACCTGGTACTACATATCCGTGATCATTTAATTTCTCATCTAATGCTGCTACATAAATATCAACATCAGGATGTTCTTCTTGTACTACTTTTACTCCTTCTGGAGCTGCAACGATACACATTAATTTAATTTGTTTTGCACCGCGCTTTTTCAGAGAGTTAATTGCTTCAGCTGCAGAACCACCTGTTGCTAGCATCGGATCTAGTACGATAAAGTCACGTTCTTCTACATCCGTTGGAAGTTTCACATAGTATTCTACCGGTTGTAATGTTTTAGGGTCACGGTATAAACCAACGTGTCCTACTTTTGCTGCTGGAATTAATTTCAGAATTCCATCAACCATTCCTAAGCCTGCACGTAAAATCGGAATTAAACCAAGCTTTTTACCAGCGATCACTTTTGTTGTCGCTTTGCTTACAGGTGTTTCAATTTCAATGTCTTTAAGTGGAAGATCGCGAGTAATTTCGAAAGCCATTAAACTTGCTACTTCGTCCACTAATTCACGAAAATCTTTCGTACCTGTATTCTTATCGCGAATATATGTAATCTTATGTTGAATTAACGGGTGATCAAATACATACAGTTTTCCCATGTGAATCTCTCCTTTAGATGATATTCATGCGTTTGCACGCTTTTTTACACTATTTACGATTGTAAAGAAAACGCTACTAATATTCAAGGGCAAATTTGGCAAAATCATGATTTTACGATGAATCTATCTAGTATCTTTACCAATTATGGGAGCTGTATCCTTCATTATATCGCCAAAATTTATTCATCATTTGTATACATACTTAAAGAACAATATATGTCCAAAAAAAAAACTGCCAAAACAATTACGTCTCAGCAGTCTTCTTTAATCTATTATAGGCCTGTGTACATTGGGAATTTGCTCGTTAACGCTTCTACACGCTTACTTGCTTCTTCTAATGCAGCTTCATTTTCATGATTTTTTAATGTGTAAGCAATAAGTGACGCAATTTCATCCATTTCTTCTAAACCGAAACCACGAGATGTTACAGCTGCCGTACCGATACGTACACCGCTTGTTACAAATGGGCTTGCTGTTTCAAATGGAATTGTATTTTTGTTCACTGTAATACCAACTTCATCTAACACGTGCTCTGCTACTTTACCTGTGATTTCTAAGTTACGAACATCAATCAGGATTAAATGATTGTCTGTTCCACCAGAAACAAGTGTAAGTCCTTCTTTTTGAAGACCTTCAGCTAAGCGATTCGCATTATTAATGATATTTTGTGCATATGTTTTAAAATCATCTTGTAGTGTCTCACCAAATGCAACAGCTTTTGCAGCGATTACGTGCATAAGTGGACCACCTTGAATACCAGGGAAGATTGATTTATCAATTTGTTTTGCAAATTGCTCTTCACATAAAATCATACCACCACGTGGACCACGTAATGTTTTATGTGTTGTCGTTGTAACGAAATGTGCGTGTGGTACTGGGTTTGGATGTAAACCAGCAGCTACTAAACCAGCGATATGTGCCATATCAACCATAAAGTATGCACCCACTTCATCTGCAATCTCACGGAATCGTTTGAAATCGATAACACGAGGATATGCACTTGCACCTGCAACGATTAATTTTGGTTTATGTTCTTTCGCTTTTGCTAATACATCATCGTAATTAATACGGTGAGATTCAGCATCCACGCCATATTCTACGAAATTATATTGTACTCCACTGAAGTTAACAGGGCTTCCGTGTGTTAAGTGACCACCATGAGATAAATTCATACCAAGTACTGTATCGCCTTGCTCTAAAATCGTGAAGTATACTGCCATGTTCGCTTGTGCACCAGAATGCGGTTGAACATTTACATGCTCTGCGCCAAAAATTTCTTTCGCGCGATCACGTGCGATATCTTCCACTACGTCTACGTGCTCACAGCCACCATAGTAACGTTTTCCAGGATATCCCTCAGCATACTTATTTGTTAAAACAGAACCTTGCGCCTCCATTACTGCTTCACTTACGAAGTTTTCCGAAGCAATTAACTCAATCTTTGAACGCTGTCTTCCTAGTTCTGCCTCAATTGCAGCAAATACCTTTTCATCTTGACGTTTTAAATGATCCACCAAAATCCCCCTTTTCTGAACGAATTACATCGATTCCCAATAGTTTTTTCTCATTTATTCAGAAAAAACGAAAATTCAGGTTGTAATTCTTTCGAACCTTCATGTTTTCAACTACATTCTAACATGACTTTCTATATCATAAAAGAAAAAAAAGACCGAAAATCGGTCTTTTCTTTCTTCTATTATAAAGTCAGACTACATACCTTTTATCTTTCGATATAAAGCTATTATGCGACTTTATAATTTTTCATGTCTAACGGCAAGTTATAGTCTCTTCCTTCGCCGCATAAACAGCACGTGCTCCACCAATCAGTTTTCCACGTGTCGTTGCCATCGTTACATGCGCACTTCCAATTTCCTTCACACCTGTACGAACCGGAACAGCTACATGCTTTAAATGCATACCGATAAATGTATCACCAATATCCATTCCTGCATCTGCTTTAATAAACTCAATTACTACCGGATCTTTCAAATTGTGATACGCATATGTTGCTAATGCACCACCTGCTGATCTAACAGGCGTAACTGTTACAATTTCAAATTGATATTTCATCGCCAACTCTCTCTCAACTACTAAAGCACGGTTTAAATGCTCACAACATTGAAACGCCAACTCAATACCTGTTTGTTCTTGAAATTGTTTTAACTCAGAAAAAATCGCCTCTGCTACTTCCATCGTTCCTGATGTCCCAATTCTTTCTCCTAGCACTTCGCTCGTGCTACACCCCACTACAAAAATTTGACCACTTTGTAATGAAGCTTGTTCTTGGAAATCAGCAAGCGAAATTTGTAACTGTTCTCTTACCTTTACGATTTCTGTCATTACGCCTCTTCCTTTCACAGGTTGGTTCACCAAATTATATTTCATACTACTTCTAGTTAGAATCTATTACTTTGTTTCGTATGTTTTAATTTTTCCTACGCGGTTTTCGTGACGACCACCTTCATAGTCAGTTGTTAACCAAATTTTTGCGATGTCACGTGCTAGACCTGCACCAATTACACGCTCGCCCATTGCTAACATGTTCGTATCATTATGCTCTCTCGTTGCTTTCGCACTGAAAGTATCATGAACTAATGCACAACGAATACCATTTACTTTGTTTGCTGCAATTGACATACCGATGCCTGTCCCACAAACTAAAATACCACGATCTACCTCGCCATTCGCTACCATTTCCGCTGCTGGAAACGCAAAATCAGGGTAATCAACAGAACCAGCTTCACATTCACAACCTAAATCAATATATTCAATATTTAACTCTTCTAATAAACTTACAAGTTCTTTACGGATATTCATACCGCCGTGATCAGATGCTACTACTACTTTCATTTTTACCCCTCCAAAGTTTCAATCAATTATCTTCATTTCTCACTCGTTACCTTAACGGAACGAAGTAATCTCCAATATCGTATTATACACGAAACATCAACCTTCTGAATGTTTTTTCAGTAAAGTTTGTACAAGTTTTTCCATCTCTTCTAACGTTTCTTTATAAATAGAAAGTGAACCGCCAAATGGATCTGAAATATCCTTACTTATCCCCTTAGTTACTCCATATAATGTATCCACTTTCTTTTCAACACTCGGATAATGCCCAAGTACAATTTGCTTATGGTTTTCCGTCATTGTTACTACAATATCTGCCCAATCAATCAAAGCTTCATTTATCTGTTGCGAAGCATGATCGATTGTAATTCCCTTTTCAGCTAAAGCTTCCTTTGCATATATCGACGCATCACTTCCAGGATAGGCGAAAACACCAGCAGATTGCACTTCAAACTTCCCTTCTCCATGATGACGAAGTAACGCCTCAGCCATCGGGCTACGGCATGTATTTCCAGTGCAAATAAATAATACTCGTTCCATCCAAACCCACCCCTTTTCTTCTTTTTCCTATCTTTCATCATAACGTACATAAGAATAGAACAAAAGAAATGTGAATATACGAAAGGCGCATTTCTCTTATATTTTTTCTAAGAAAAATGCGCCTTATCCACATATATGTGAAACCCTATTTCCAAGTGCCTAGAGTATTTTAACATACATAGCAAGCGTACTACAAAACAAAAGAAGGAATCCATTTCATACGAAACGGATTCCTCTTATACAATAATTATTTCATTGTAACTTTCATTACTTCTGTTGAACCTTTTGTAGCTGTTACGCCTACAGTTGTTTTAATAGACTCAGCTGCATCTGTGTTTGTAATAACGATTGGAGTAATTGTACTTTTCGCTTTTTCACGGATTAATTCTAAGTCGAATGAGATTAATTTATCTCCAGCCTTTACAGCTTGGCCTTCAGAAACGTGAGCTTCGAAACCTTCGCCTTCCATTTTTACAGTTTCTAATCCAACGTGGATTAAAATTTCTGTACCGTTTTTCGCTTTAATTCCTACAGCATGTTTTGTGTGGAATAATTGTACGATTTCACCATCAACTGGAGATACAACTACACCTTCAGTAGGATCGATTGCAACGCCTTCACCCATCATACGACCAGCGAATACTGGATCTGGTACTTCTTCAATATTTTTCACTGCTCCAGTTAATGGAGCTACGATTGTTTCTTCATTTGTTTTTGAACCAAAACCGAATAATTTTTTAAACATAGGATAGTCCTCCTCATAATTTACCTAAAAGTTTATAGGGCAATCCCTAGTAAAACTCGGGATACATGTAAGACTTCATACTTCGAATATTATACTGTAAAAACGCTTTCGAAATAAATTACGTCATTACTAATAGACTCTTATTGTAGCTCTTTGCAAAATTCCAGTCAATTCTGATTGTCTGAATAACAATAAGAAGTTAACTTCTACTTATATTTTCTCTTTTTTTACCCAACTTGTCTAGAGGTCTTTACTACATTTTGCTTTTTGTCGCTAATTTGTAAAATTATTTTCAAACTTTTTTCGAAATCCACTTGACTAAAGTAAGTAACTATTTTATTATTACTTACATAAGGTAAGTTAATAACTTTTAGGAGGTTTTTTGAAATGATGGATGTCGGTCTTCTTATTATTCGTCTTATTATAGGTATTACATTCATGGGTCATGGTGCTCAAAAACTATTTGGTTGGTTCGGCGGTTACGGTTTAAAAGGAACAGGCGGCTGGATGGAGTCAATCGGTTTACGTCCTGGTGTATTCATGGCATTTATGGCTGGCGCAACTGAATTATTAGGTGGCTTCTTATTCGCATCAGGTATTTTCACTGCAATTGGTTCATTATTTATCGTTGGAACAATGTTAATGGCAATCTTCACTGTTCACGGAAAAAATGGTTACTGGGTAACACAAAACGGATATGAATACAATTTAATGTTAATCGCTGTTGCTGTCGGAGTAGCTTTAATCGGACCTGGGGCATACGTTTTATTATAATTTTTATCTTGAATTCGAGATTATTTAGACGGAACTTACTTCAATCACAATGAAGTAAGTTCTTTTTATGTAATAAAAATATTATTTTCAGCAGGAGTTTTCCACTAACATCTTGTAAACAAACAATAAGTCGTCATATTTAGAAAGGGGATTTTACGCATGTTATCCATTAATCCAAATGAACAAACGGAAAAAGAGAATTACAAATTATTAACGGGAAGTATCATTCCACGCCCTGTCGCATTCGTTACTTCTGTAACAAAAGACGGCGTATTAAACGGAGCACCGTATAGCTATTTCAATATTGTCGCTGCTAATCCACCACTTATCTCAGTTTCTGTACAACGAAAAGCAGGAACACCGAAAGATACTTCTCGAAACGCAATCGAAAAGGGTGAGTTTGTCGTACATATTTCTGATGAATCTTACGTAGAAGCAATTAACGAAACAGCGGCTAACCTCCCGCCAAATGAAAGCGAAATTGAACTAGCAAAACTAACACCAATTGAAAGTGATGTTATCTCCGTTCCAGGTGTAAAAGAAGCAAATATTCGAATGGAATGCGTACTAGAACGCGCAATCCCTCTTGGCGGAACAGAAGACTCACCAGCTTGCGATTTACTAATCGGACGCGTCGTTCGTTTCCACGTCGCAGAACACCTATACGAAAATGGACGTATTCACGCAGAAGGACTAAAACCAGTAAGCCGTCTAGCAGGACACAACTACGCAAAACTAGGAGAACAATTTGAATTGGTAAGGCCTATCTAAAAGTGGAAGTGGCCCGCTTAGCTCTGACCAGCTAAGGTTCTCTCGCACAAAAGGTGCTTTTTACCTTTCGTGCGGGAGGTTCTTAGATGCGAAGAGCTAGTCGCTGGAACCGGATATATCTAAAAGCGGAGGCGGCTCGTTCAGAATCGCAGGACACTTCAAGCTCTCGACCTTGAAGCGCTTTTTGCTTCGAGCGAGAGAGCGAATGTAACTCAATTACTTCCATCACTCAAACATAAAATCCCCTGCTATTTAGCAAGGGATTTTATCATTGTAATTCTTCCTTTTTTTCCTCTAAAGTAGATACTTTCTCTTTTTTCGGTTTCCCAAGCTTAATTACTAAGAAATATAGGGAAAGCAATGTAATAAGAAAAACGATTATAAACGGATACGGAGAATAAAAGGCACGCGCTGCCTCCGTTTTTCCCGCAACAAACTTCAATGACTCAATATCTAAAAACTCAGCAAACATTTGTACACCGAGCATACTAAACCAAAAAACAAAAAAACTAATAATAATACCAAAAACTTGCTTCAATCTCGTCATTCATCTCATCCTTTCTATATCTATAATTTTTTAGCGCAATCAGTATAGTATAAATAAAACTATGCACAGAAAGGAGCTATCTTACCATTCGCGAATTAACTTCATCCAACCTAAAATTGAAATTTGCAAAATAATACCCCAAATAACAAGCCGTCTTAACCACCTAGGGAAAAAAGTTAAAAATCGAATATGCCATTCCAATAATTTATTCATAACTCCCTCCTATTTAAAATTATATAGGAAAAAGGAGATATAATCCAAATCCAACGAGAATGATACCACCTACTATCTCGCCATATGTGCCGAGCATATCTTTTGCATGTCTACCAATTAATAAACCAATCCACGCTAATAACATACTAACAAATCCAAAAAGTAATATCGTAATAATTGTCTGCGCCCCGTAAATACCAAGACTAAGGCCTACTGAAAAACTATCTATACTAACGCCAAATGCAAATACGAATAAACTAATTCCAATAGGGGCCGTTCTAGTCTCTTCATTCTCCAAAATAGATGAATACACAATATAGAATCCTAGTCCAATTAATAAAATAGCACCTGCAAAATGTGCAACATCTCCATACTGCTCTGATAAAAAGCGACCTAATACCATCCCTATAAATGGCATGATAATATGAAATATCCCTATCGTCATACCGATATACAGGATTTGTCTTCCCTTTAAGGTCATCATTCCCATACCAAGACTCACCGAGAACGCATCCATCCCTAAGGCGAATGCCATAATTGTTAAAGGTAGTAGCTGTTCAAACGTCATTCATGTCCCTCCTCGGACGTGCTACTTCAAAATATGCTTATCCGAGGAGAAATATTCTGTTTGCTAATCGTACCTTATCATTCAGTAATAATTTGATGCCCTGCCGCTTTCGTTAAGCGATTCATAATGGCATTCCCTATTCCTTCATTCGGGAATGATTCACTAAAAATAACATCCACTTCACTTGCATCAAACGTTCTAAGTACATCATATAATTTAGTCGCAACGCTTGCTAAATCGCTTCGAACACCACAAGATAATACAACATCCGCGCTGTATACATGCTGATACTCTTCTGTCGTTAATACACCTACTTTGAACCCTTCTTCTTTCTTCTCATCCACAAGGCGTTGAATAAATTCACGTGAGCCTTCAACAATACTCAGTGGCGCTTTCGGTGCATAATGTGTATATTTCATTCCAGGTGATTTCGGTTTTTCTTTCTCGTCCTTTAAAGCCGGATCTAAAGAAACCGTACCAATCACTGCTTCTAATTGTTCTTTCGTAATCCCACCTGGGCGTAATATCGTTGGAACTTCGCTCGTACAATCAATTACAGTCGATTCAACACCTACTCCCGTCGCACCACCATCTACAATACCTGCGATTTTCTCATTTAAATCTTCATATACATGAGACGCTAACGTCGGACTTGGACGACCAGAACGATTCGCACTCGGTGCTGCAACAGGTACATTTGCCTCTTCAATAAGAGCGAGCGCTACTGGATGATCAGGCATTCTTACCCCAACCGTATTAAGTCCTGCCGTCACCTTCTCTGAAATCCCTTCTTTTCTAGGTAAAATAATTGTTAACGGGCCTGGCCAAAAATGCTCCATTAACTTCTCTGCAACTGGCGGGATTTCTTTCACAATCCCATCTAACTGAGACTTTGTACCGATGTGGACAATAAGTGGATTATCACTCGGTCTTCCTTTCGCTTCAAAAATTTTCGCGATTGCTTCATCATTCATTGCGTTTGCGCCTAGTCCATATACCGTTTCTGTAGGGAAGGCAATCGCCTCGTTTTCCCTTAATAATTTTGCTGCTTCTTGTAACTGTGGATAATATTTTTTTCTTTCCACAACATTATCCACAACCCACATATTTGTATGCATTTTTTCACACGTCCTTTTCTACCCTGAAATACTTGTCTATTTTTAGTTTACTATGAGATTTATCCAAAAGACAAACAAGGTTTATCCACAAAATGTGGATAAACCTAATTAATCCGTGGATAACTTTGTGAATAGCTGACAATTTAGTATTATTGCATTTGGCTCTTTTATATTTTTACAAAAGTGTTCTAACTGTCGAATTCCCTCTGGTACGTTTTCTTTCTCTATAGTAACAAAGTCAAAAAACTGAAAGATTGTTATAGATTGTGGATGATTTGTTAGTAAGTACAATTGTCGAATATTTTTTTCGTTCATATACTGCAAAAACATTTCAAAAAAATATAAGAAAGTCTGTTTATCCACATTAGGTGTGAATAAACAAGAACGAATCAGTGCGTGTTCTTCACTTTGTTCATATCCGATGACAGCCCGTATTTCTTCCGCCTCTTCCAAAATCATAAATTGCGCGTACAACTCATTTATTTTATCATCTTTTTTATTAGCTTGTCCGAAAAAAGAATGCAATCTTTCCACATCTGCTTTCGTCGCAAAATATACCTTCTTCATAGTAAATCCCTCCTCTTTTTTATATATGAGAAGGGATTTACTAATAGTACTATTTAGAGAATAAAGATGTAAAAGCTTCTACAATAAATAACTTAACTTCTGGCTTTTCTTCTTCCTCCTCTACTTTTACATACTCATTTTGTTTTTCTTGCTTTTGTTCCACAGGTTTCTCCACTTTTTCCACAGTTTTTGTTTCTTCTTTACTTACAGGTTGTTCTTCTACTTTCGTTTCATTTTTTACTATTTTCTTTTCAGAAGCTGTTACTTTTTTTGCGACTTCCTGCTTTACAGCTTTCTTTTCTTTCACCTCATCCTCTTTTTTCTCTTCTGTATTTACTACTTCTTCATCATCTATTTGTTTTACTTGCTCCTCTTCAGGAGATTCAGCCTTCACAACATGTTCTTCTTTCCTTACAGCTGTACCACTTGAAAAATCTAAGAAACACATCGGTGGAAATAATACACACCACCAGTTTGCCCCTTCACCTTCCCCAATTGTAATCAATACCGCCTCATATTCCCCTGCTGGATAAATAAAATTACCATATACCTTTGTAGGGAACTTTACATTCTTACTAAATTTCACTTGAAATGAATCTTTACTTCCTTCTTTTTTCAACGTATTTGCCACTGTTTTTTCGATTTCTGGAATATGACTTTGAATGACTTTACGTGCCTCTTCAAATGAAGTTAAATCTGCTACCCATCCATCAATTTGTGCTTTTACTTCATCACGCACTTTGCGCTTTAAAGCCTGATCTTTATCTGAATCACTATTTGCTAAAATCCGTAATCGAACGGCCTCTTTCGGAATAACTGAAGGCCCTTTCGCATCAGCTTTCATATATCCAAACTGCACAAGCAACTGTGCACCAATTAATAATAGAAGAAGATAAGCAATAACTTGTTTTTTCATTTCCTCCACCGTCCCTTCTACAAACAGTGTGGACAGACTTTCATCTTTCTAAACTATTAAATTCAAAATCTATATAAATTTTTCCACAAAAAAATAGAGTAAGGTGTGAACCTTACTCCATCTCTGCAAATACCATACGATCTTTTCCATTAATATCAAAAACAACCTCAACATGAGCATGTGGAAAAGCTTGTTGTAACAACCCTTTTACATCCTCGCCTTGCCCTACTCCAATTTCAAATGCCACAATTGCTTTCTTCTGCAACACATTCGGCAACTCTTCCATAAAACGGCGATAGAAATCTAATCCGTCTTCACCGCCAACAAGTGCTCTCTTTGGCTCATGCTCTTTCACCACAGGAGAAAGGCCACGCCAATCCTCTTCCGGTATATATGGAGGGTTTGAAACAACAACATCTAACTTTTGACCTGTTTTATAAAATGGTGACAATAAATCACCATGATAGAACGTTACTTCTGCGCCTAAAGTTTTTGCATTTTCTTTTGCAACTTCAATCGACTCTTGTGCAATATCTACCGTATACACATGAAGATTTTTATTTTCTAAAGCAAGCGTAATAGAAATCGCTCCACTACCTGTACCAATGTCCGCCACATGTAATTTCTCATCGCCAAAATGACGCTCGATTCTTTCTAACACTCCCACTATAAGCTCTTCTGTTTCCGGTCTGGGTATTAATACTTCTTCATTCACAAAGAACGACCGTCCATAAAACATTTCATAACCAATCATATATTGAATAGGAATACCTTCTACATGCTTGTGAATAAACTCCGTAAAACTTGTTTCTTGTTCCACAGTTATTTCTTCACGCATATTCATGAGCATTCCGGTTCTGTTCGTCTTTAATACATGACAAAGGACAAGTTCTCCCGCATTTTCATCTCGTCCATTTTCCTGTAAAAAAGAAGAAGCCCATTTCAGGGCTTCATAGACACGCATTACTCAGCTGCCTCCATCTTTTGAGCCTGATCTTCCATCACTAAGGCATTGATGAAATCATCTAACTTACCTTGTAAGATTTGATCTAGCTTTTGAATCGTTAAACCGATTCGATGGTCTGTAACGCGGTTTTGCGGGAAATTATACGTACGAATACGCTCTGAACGATCACCCGTACCAACAGCTTGTTTACGGTTTTGATCATACTCAGCTTGCGCTTCTTGTCTAAACTTATCATAAACACGTGCGCGTAATACTTTCATCGCTTTTTCTTTATTCTTGATTTGTGATTTCTCATCCTGACACGATACAACTACACCAGTCGGTAAATGCGTTAAACGTACCGCTGACATCGTTGTATTAACACTTTGTCCACCAGGACCACTAGAAGCAAACGTATCAACACGAACATCTTTTTCATGAATACTAATTTCTACTTCTTCTGCCTCTGGTAATACAGCTACAGTTGCTGTAGATGTATGAATACGTCCACCAGATTCCGTTTCAGGAACACGTTGTACACGGTGAGCACCATTCTCGAATTTCAGCTTCGCGAACGCACCTTTACCGTTAATCATAAAGATAATCTCTTTATATCCACCTAACTCTGTATAGCTCGCTTCGATAATTTCAGTTTTCCAACCTTGTACCTCAGCATAACGGCTATACATACGATATAAATCACCAGCAAATAAAGCGGCCTCGTCACCACCAGCAGCACCACGAACCTCAACGATAACGTTTTTATCATCATTAGGGTCTTTTGGAACAAGTAAAATTTTCAGACGCTCTGATAATTCTTTATCTTGCCCTTCTAATTCAGAAACCTCTTCTTTTACCATGTCACGCATATCAGCGTCTAACTTATCTTCTAACATTGCTTTTGCATCTCTTAATTGCTCACGAACATCTTTATACTCACGGTACACCTCTACCGTTTCCTGCATATCAGATTGTTCCTTTGAATACTCACGAAGCTTATTCGTATCGCTAATAACCTCTGGATCACTTAACAATTCATTTAACTTCTCATAACGATCTTCTACAGCCTGCAAACGATCTAACACACCATTCACCTCTACATCCTAGTATCTAATACAAATAGTATATGGTACTTAATCAAAAAAACGCAAATTATATTTAAAAGCGCAAGCGGCTCGCTCAGAATCGCAGGACATTGGAACTCTCGACCTTGAAGCGCTCTTTGCTTCGAGCGAGAGAGTGAAATGACCGGAGATTCTAGCCGCTGGAGCTAGATAATATTTAAAAGCGTAAGCGGCTTGCTCAGAATCGCAGGACATTGGAACTCTCGACCTTGAAGCGCTCTTTGCTTCGAGCGAGAGAGTGAAATGGCCGGAGATTCTAGCCGCTGGAGCTAGATAATATTTAAAAGCGCAAGCGGCTCACTCAGCTCTGACTGCCTAAAGTTCTTAGCTGTACGAAGAGCCGGCCACCAATCTTCATCTATTTTCGAAAAAAACCCGCTCTACATAGCGAGTTTCATTTATCTTTGTTTTGTAGGTACTGCATGACAATGACGACAACGTGGTTCATACGATTCTGAAGCCCCAACTAAAATAATTGGATCATCAAATGCCGCTGGTTCTCCATCGATTAAACGTTGCGTACGACTTGCAGGAGATCCGCATGCAGAACACACTGCCTGCAACTTAGTTACATGTTCAGCAATCGCCATCAGCTGAGGAACTTGTCCAAATGGTAGACCACGGAAATCTTGGTCTAATCCAGCTACAATGACACGATAGCCACGATTTGCCAATACTTGCACCACTTCCACAATGTCCCCATCAAAAAATTGTACCTCATCGATTGCAATAACATCCATTTCTTCTGCTACATGGTTAAATATATCTTTTGAAGCTGAAACAGGAACTGCTTTAACCTTTAATCCATTATGTGATACAACATCTTCTTCACTATAACGATTATCAATACATGGTTTAAATACAATCGCATGTTGTTTCGCAAATTGCGTACGTCGTATACGGCGGATGAGCTCTTCTGATTTTCCAGAAAACATACTCCCGCAAATCACTTCAATCCAACCATTTTGATTCATTAAGTACATTGAGCTCTCCTTTCATCTACTTTCCTAATCCAAAGTAGGGTAAAGGTTTAATATTTTTGCAAAAAAAACAGACAAGCGAATACATACACTTGCCTGTTTTATGTTCTTTATTACTTGATACCGTATTTCTTATTGAAGCGGTCAACACGTCCGTCTGCAGTAGCAAACTTCTGACGTCCAGTGTAGAATGGGTGAGAATCAGAACTGATCTCAATTTTTAGTAATGGATAAGTGTTACCATCTTCCCACTCAACAGTTTCGCTAGAGCCTTTAGTAGACCCGCTTAAGAATTTGAAGCCTGTGTTCGTGTCCATAAATACAACTTTATTGTAATTTGGATGGATTCCTGCTTTCATTCTTTTCATCTCCTTCCGCCCTGAATCATTTTCGAAACAGAGTTTTTCATCTTCAGCTGCTTGCACAACTATATTGATGAAACACATATGATGAAATTATAACAAGGCTAACTCCATTTTGCAACTACCTGTTTTTGTCTTTTTAAAATTTAAAAGCGCAACCGGCTCGTTCAGAATCGCAGGACATTGGAG
Organism: Bacillus cereus group sp. N6; assembly: GCF_016483705.1. Classification (NCBI taxonomy): domain Bacteria; kingdom Bacillati; phylum Bacillota; class Bacilli; order Caryophanales; family Bacillaceae; genus Bacillus; species Bacillus cereus group sp. N6. Next base: position 37,859 of record NZ_JAEHBI010000025.1, on the reverse strand, counting down.
CTCTCGACCAAGAAGCGCTTTTTGCTTCGACCGAGAGAGCGAAATGGCCGGAGATTCTAGCCGCTGGAGCTGGATATAATTAAAAGCGCAACCGGCTCGTTCAGAATGGGAGGGGGATGGAGCTTCTGACGTAGAGGCGCTTTTTGCCTCGTAGGAAGAAGTGAAGCCACCGACCATTCTAGCTGCTGAAGCTGGATATAATTAAAAGCGCAAGCGGCTCGTTCAGAATCCAGGACACTTCAAACTCTCGACCCAAATATAATTTTCATCTCAAAAAATAAAATTTTTCCCATATATTACTCTCTCTAATATTCCCTTAAAAAACATAAAAAACTCGCTTACCACAAAATAAGCGAGTCCCAATCTTTTCCCTTTACTTAGTTGTTACATATCTTTTTGAGTCTGCAACAATGTTTTGTAAAAATTCTTCATTTGTCTTTGTTTGACGAAGTTTACGTAAGAAACCTTCGACAAAGTCTGGTGTATCACGCATTGTTTTACGAATACCCCATAGCTTGTCTAAATGTTCTTTCGGAATTAATAGATCTTCTTTACGTGTACCAGAACGGCGAATATCAATTGCCGGGAAGATACGACGCTCAGCTAATGAACGATCTAAGTGAAGTTCCATATTTCCAGTTCCTTTAAATTCTTCGTAAATTACATCGTCCATACGAGATCCTGTATCAACAAGCGCTGTTGCTAAAATCGTTAAGCTACCGCCTTCTTCAATATTACGTGCAGCTCCAAAGAAACGCTTCGGTCTATGGAAGGCAGCTGGGTCGATACCACCCGATAATGTTCTACCACTTGGCGGAATAACAAGGTTGTAAGCTCGCGCTAAACGGGTAATACTATCCATTAAAATGATAACATCTTTTTTGTGCTCTACAAGACGCATTGCACGTTCTAACACAAGTTCCGCTACTTTAATATGATTTTCTGGCACTTCATCAAAAGTAGAGCTTACAACATCTCCTTTAACAGAACGTTCAATGTCTGTTACTTCCTCTGGACGCTCATCAATTAAAAGTACAATTAATTCAGCTTCCGGGTGATTTGTTGTAACACTGTGTGCGATTTCTTTTAATAGACTTGTTTTACCAGCCTTTGGAGGCGCGACAATTAAACCACGTTGTCCAAATCCAACTGGTGCGATTAAATCCATGATGCGTGTCGGTAACTTTTTCGGTTCCGTTTCCAATTTCATTTGGCGATCTGGGTATAATGGTGTTAATGCAGGGAAATGCACACGCTCTTTTGCTGACTCTGGATCATCTCCGTTTACAGCTTCAACTTGTAATAATCCAAAATAGCGTTCATTTTCTTTCGGAGGTCGTACTTTACCAGAAACCTTGTCTCCATTACGTAAATCGAAACGACGAATTTGCGAAGCTGAGATATAAATATCTTCTGAGCTTGGAGAATAGTTGATAGGACGTAGGAATCCAAATCCTTCTGATTGAATAATTTCTAATACGCCTTCCATGAAGAAGAAACCTTCTTTTTCTGCTCGAGCTTTTAGGATAGCGAAGATTAACTCTTTTTTCGTTAATTTACTATAATACGAAATCTTAAATTCTTTCGCAAGCTCGTATAACTCTTTTAATTTCATGTTTTCTAATGCTGCAATTGACAAATTCATTCAGACACCACACTTTAACGTTATTCTCTTTTCACATGGGTAAAGGGAAAAAATACGGAAGGCAAATAATTAATAATGAAAGGCAATAAGTTCAAGTAGGGTAATATTCACTATTGTAACCCTTTTATCTAGTTTTAATCAATACGTTGAAACACAAATACAAGAAGCGAAGACAAGAAAATTTGTCTTCGCTTTTATTTAACCTAGTTCCAGTAGCTAGTATGGTCAGGAGCTACAATGCCCTGCGATTCTGAACGAGCCGCTTACGCCTTTTACTCAATCCAGTTCCAGCGGCTAGAATCTCCAGTCATTTCACTCTCTCGCTCGAAGCAAAAAGCGCTTCAAGGTCGAGAGTTCCAATGCCCTGCGATTCTGAACGAGCCGCTTGCACTTTTTATTTAATAACCAAGTTTGGTTTTTTATTCAAGCTATGACGTCCGTCTACGAAGCGTACTGTGCCTGATTTTGCACGCATAACAAGGGATTGTGTTGTTCCTACGCTACCTTTAAATTGAACGCCGCGTAATAGTTCTCCGTCTGTTACGCCTGTTGCCGCAAAGATTGCATCGTCACCTTTTACTAAGTCTTCCATGCGAAGGATACGATTTATATCTTCAATACCCATTTTTTTACAACGAGCTAATTCAGCTTCATTTTGAGGCAGAAGCTTTCCGTGGATTTCTCCACCTAAACATTTTAATGCAACTGCTGCTAATACACCCTCAGGTGCTCCACCAGAGCCGAATAAAATATCTACACCTGTGCGATCAAATGCAGTGTTAATTGCTCCAGCCACATCGCCATCGTTAATTAATTTAATACGAGCACCAGCTTTACGAATTTCTTCGATAATCGCTTGATGACGTGGACGGTTTAAAACTGTCGCTACAACATCTTCAATATCTTTATTTTTCGCTTTCGCAACCGCACGTAAGTTATCGATAATAGGCGCATCAATATCGACCGCCCCAACCGCTTCTGGGCCAACCGCGATTTTATCCATGTACATGTCAGGAGCATGTAACAAATTACCATGATCTGCAATTGCAATAACAGCAAGAGCATTCCATCCACCAGCTGCTACGATGTTTGTCCCTTCTAAAGGATCAACCGCAACGTCTACACGTGGTCCATATCCTGTACCTAATTTCTCTCCGATATACAGCATTGGTGCTTCGTCCATCTCGCCTTCACCAATTACAACTGTACCTTTCATCGGGATTGTATCAAATACATCACGCATAGCTGATGTTGCTGCACCGTCTGCCTCATCCTTTTTCCCGCGCCCCATCCAACGCGCTGATGATAATGCTGCAGCCTCTGTTACACGTACTAACTCCATAGATAAACTTCTTTCCACGATAATCCCTCTCCTTTAAGTCTTTATATTTCTGCCGTATTTTGTGAACCGTGTTTCTCTACAAAGTATACTTCCGCAAGTAGTGATGCTTCGCTTCCCCCTTGCGGAAGTATCACTTATGCGTTCTTCATCTCTTCAATTTCTTGGCTTGTCATTTGTTCTCGCCAAATATTTGCGCCAAGACCTTTAAGCTTGTCTACTATATTTTCATAACCTCGATCAATATGCTCAAGTCCGGTTACTTCTGTAATTCCATCCGCCATTAACCCTGCAATAACAAGAGCCGCTCCAGCTCGCAAATCACTTGCTTTCACTTTTGCACCTTGCAATAAAACAGGACCAGTTACAATTGCCGAACGACCTTCCACTTTAATTTGTGCATTCATACGACGTAATTCATCAATGTGTTTAAAGCGTGCGCCGTAAATCGTATCCGTTACAACACCCGTTCCGTGCGCCTTTGTTAAAAGCGTTGTAAATGGTTGTTGTAAATCTGTTGGGAATCCTGGATATACAAGCGTTTTTATATCAACTACTTTTAACCTTCTATTACCGTTCACTGTAATTTGGTCATCGTTCGTTTCAACTTGGACACCAGCTTCTCTTAACTTCGCTGTAACTGACTCTAAATGCTGAGGAATCACATTATCAACCGTTATTTCTCCTCCTGATGCAGCTCCTAAAATCATATACGTACCCGCTTCAATACGATCCGGAATGATCGTATGGTGACAACCGTGCAGTGAATCCACACCATCAATTCGGATTACATCTGTGCCCGCACCTTTAATGCGTGCACCCATGCTTGTTAACAATGTAGCTACATCAATAATCTCTGGTTCTTTCGCTGCGTTTTCAATAACAGTTCTACCTTTCGCTCGCACAGCTGCTAGCATAATATTAATTGTAGCTCCTACACTAACAACATCTAAATAAATACGTGCCCCGCGCAATTCATCTGCTCTTAAATAAATCGCACCCTGTTCATTCGTAACATGTGCACCTAACGCTTCAAATCCTTTAATATGCTGATCAATAGGCCTCGGTCCTAAATGACATCCACCTGGAAGCCCAATAACAGCTTTTTTAAAACGGCCAAGCATCGCACCCATTAAATAATAAGAAGCACGCAATTTTTTCACTTTTCCATTCGGTAAAGGCATTGCAACCATGTTAGAAGGATCGACTATCATCTCTTCCTCCTGTCCATAAGCTACTCTTCCTCCAATTTCCTCTAGCAAGTCTCCTAACATTTTCACGTCCGAAATATTAGGGACACCACCAATAGTTACTGGAGTATCTGCTAAAATTGTCGCTGGAATTAGTGCAACGGCGCTGTTCTTTGCACCACTCACTCGAATTGTTCCATTTAAAGCTCTTCCGCCTTCAATTAGCAATTTTTCCATATTGAGCTCCCTTCTTATGAATGTATTTACTTTCTATATCCTTATAGAAAGCTCCCCTTAAGAATCTCAATCACTCTTTCCACCCTAACACTCAATAAATAGGAAACCATTATCTTCATTTCTCCCGTAGTACGAATAGATAAAGATTAACTATTCATCGAATTTACATTATCAATTTAAATACATTATCACATTTATTAATAGGACTATGCACATTATTTTCTATTTCAAAAACAAAATGATAAAAATCTTTAGACTTGTTCACGCTTTCATTATACAACGAAAGGAAACCGTCTAAAAGACTAGACGGTTTCCAAAACGGAATTTTATTCTTACGCTTTACCGTTAGAACCGAATTCACGCATTTTACCAGCAACAGTTGCTTTAATAGCGTCGCGGCCAGGTCCAATATATTTACGAGGATCGTAAACTTCTTGGTCTTTGCTTAATGCTTCACGAACAGCTTTTGTAAACTCAATTTGGTTCTCAGTGTTTACGTTAATTTTTGAAGTACCTAAAGAAATAGCTTTTACGATATCAGCAGTTGGGATACCAGTACCACCGTGTAATACTAAAGGTACGCCAGTGAAGTCACGAACTTGTTCCATTTCAGCGAATCCTAAGTTAGGCTCACCTTTGTAAGGACCGTGTACAGAACCTAAAGCTGGAGCTAGGCAATCAATACCTGTTGCTTCAACAAGGTGCTTACACTCTGCTGGATCAGCGTAAATTACGCCTTCAGCGATGATGTCGTCTTCTTGTCCGCCAACTGTTCCAAGCTCAGCTTCAACAGATACGTTACGAGCGTGTGCGTATTCTACTACTTTTTTAGTAGTTTCAACGTTTTCTTCGAATGGGTGGTGAGAAGCGTCGATCATTACAGATGTGAAACCTGCATCGATTGCTTCTTTACATTTTTCGAAGCTTGAACCATGGTCAAGGTGAATCGCTACAGGAACAGTGATGTTCATTTCTTCGATTAAAGCTTTAACCATAGCTACAACTGTTTTGAAACCAGTCATATGACGAGCTGCACCCTCAGATACACCTAGGATTACAGGAGACTTTTCTTCTTCCGCAGCAGCTAAGATAGCTTGAGTCCACTCTAAGTTGTTCATGTTGAATTGACCAACTGCGTATTTTCCTTCTAGTGCTGTGTTTAGCATTTCTTTCATAGAAACTAAAGGCATGGTGAATCCTCCTAAAAAACGTTTTTTGTATCCGATAAGTTCTTATCGCTGGTAGTATGACCAGAATAAGGTAAAATATGTATATTTACATACCGGACTTTTTTCTACACTCAATAGGATAACAACTTGTACTCAAAAACTCAACCGTATTCACCTGCTCAATAGTCCATGTAAACGCTTTTTTCCATATTTTTTATAAAAAATTCATTTTTTACGCCTCTACAGCAAGCTGTTCTCTCACCGCTTGACGAATCTCATCAATATCAAACGGTTTAGCAAAGTGCATTAAAGCTCCTAAATCTTTCGCTTCTTGGATCATATCAAGCTCTCCATAAGCAGTCATTAAAATTACTTTAATACTCTCATCAATTTCCTTTACATGTTTTAAAATCTCTATACCATCCATACCTGGAATTTTCATATCTAACACTACTAAATCTGGATTATCTTTTTTCACGATATCTAAAGCTTGAAATCCATTCGCTGCTTGGAATGTCTGATAACCTTCTTTTTGGAACACTTCATGTAATAACACACGAATGCCATATTGATCATCAACGATTAAAATTTTACCTTCCATAACTCCCAACCTTTCTGTGTAAATACAAGATTTAAAGCTTCTTATATCTTAACGATTAATTTTCGCTATTCTTTGGCAAATTCCTTCCTATTCTTTCTTATTTTACCGTTTCCTATTTTGTTATGCTACCCTTCGATTTCACCTTTCTAAAAAAATAAACTATAATGAAAGCCGGTAAACACGTACGAAAGGGAGTAACATTATGTTAAAAATTTTTTCAACTCAATTAAGTGGTTATTTCTCCAGAGTTTCTCAAAAAGAAGAAATGAATATAGAAGATAGCGCCCGTCTACTTGCTCAAGCATTAGTTGGCGACGGTTTCATTTATTTACATGGTACAAATGAAATGGAGGGCGTTGTCGCTGAAGCATTATTCGGTGCTGAGCCAATGAAGCAAGCAAAACGATTATTTGAAAATGGTAAAGAAGTAGAAGTAACTTCTGCAGACCGTGTACTTCTTATTAGCCGTTTTTCAACAGATGAAGAAGTTGTAGCAATGGCAAAAAAACTTCAAGCTGATGGACACTCTATTGTCGGCATCTCTGCTATTCAAGAAGGTACTGAATCACTAGAACAATATACAGATGTACATATTGATACTAAGCTGTTAAAAGGCCTTATTCCAGACGATGAAGGCAATCGCTACGGATTCCCAAGTTTAATGATAGCTTTATTTGCATATCACGGGATCAAATTTACAATCGATGAAATGTTAAATGAATATTAAAAAAAGCGCCCTATTTCAGGCGCTTTTTTTATTACTTGCTCTCTTTATTCGTAATAGAAGCACTTACGAAGTCATGGAACAATGGTTGTGGACGGTTTGGACGAGATACAAGTTCTGGATGGAACTGTGCTGCCACGAACCAAGGGTGGTCTTTTAATTCAATGATTTCAACTAGACGACCGTCTGGGCTTGTACCAGAGAATACAAATCCTGCTTTTTCCATATCCGGACGGAATTGATTGTTGAACTCATAACGATGACGATGACGCTCATATACAACCGGCTCGTTGTAAGCATTGTAAGCATTTGTTTCTTCAGCAAGCTTACATGGGTATAGACCAAGACGAAGTGTGCCACCTAAGTCTTCTACATCTTTTTGTTCTGGTAATAAGTCAATGATTGCATAAGGTGTGTCAGGATTAATTTCAGAAGAGTTAGCTCCTTCTAATCCTAATACGTTACGTGCGAATTCGATTGATGCAAGTTGCATCCCTAGGCAAATTCCTAAGAATGGAACTTTGTTTTCACGAGCATATTGAATTGCAACGATTTTACCTTCTACACCACGATCGCCGAATCCACCAGGTACAAGGATACCATCTGTGTCACCAACTAATTCTTGTACGTTCTCTGGTGTTACGTGCTCAGCGTTTACCCATTTCACTTCTACATCTGTGTCGAATGAATAACCCGCATGACGAAGTGCTTCTACAACAGAAATATATGCATCTTGAAGCTCTACGTATTTACCAACAAGAGCAATTTTTGTTTTCTTAGAAAGGTTACGTACTTTATTAACTAGCGCAGTCCACTCTGTCATATCTGCAGCTGGATTGTCTAATTTTAAGTGATCGCAAACGATTTGGTCCATATTTTGCTCTTGAAGAGATAATGGAACCGCATATAAAGTATCTGCATCGCGTGCTTCGATAACTGCTTTTGTATCAATGTCACAGAATAATGCAAGCTTGTCTTTCATATCTTGAGAAACAGGCAATTCTGTACGAACAACGATAATATTTGGTTGAATACCTAAGCTGCGAAGCTCTTTAACGCTATGTTGCGTTGGTTTTGTTTTCATTTCACCCGCTGCTTTTAAGTACGGGATTAACGTACAGTGAATGTACATTACATTGTCACGACCGATGTCGCTCTTAATTTGACGGATTGCTTCTAAGAATGGTAGAGACTCGATGTCACCAACAGTTCCACCAATTTCTGTAATAACAACGTCCGCGTTTGTTTCGCGACCAGAACGGTATACACGCTCTTTAATTTCGTTAGTAATGTGAGGAATAACCTGAACTGTTCCTCCTAGGTATTCACCACGACGCTCTTTTTGAAGAACTGAAGAGTAAATTTTACCTGTTGTTACGTTGCTGTATTTGTTTAAGTTGATGTCGATGAAACGCTCATAGTGACCAAGGTCTAAATCAGTTTCTGCACCATCATCTGTTACGAATACCTCACCGTGTTGGTATGGGCTCATAGTCCCTGGGTCTACGTTAATGTATGGATCAAACTTTTGAATCGTTACGTTTAAACCACGATTTTTTAAAAGTCTTCCAAGAGATGCTGCTGTAATACCTTTTCCTAAAGACGATACTACACCGCCTGTTACAAAAATATACTTAGTCATGAAAAAGCTCCCTCCTATTTTGCTGTTATATAATCACCGTTGCAAAGCGCAACGTATGTAGATAACACTGTATCCATCTTATTGTTAGACTCTTTTTATTTTCTAAACAAAAAACAAAAAAGAAAATTGCTCCCCTCATCACATAAAGTAATAAGTAGGGAGCAATTTTCTTTTATATTTACACTTTAAAAGTATTATCGTCCTTTTTTAAAGAGCCCAAAAATGATTCTACATGGACGATAATGAAAAGTCAAGAACTACAGTTCTTCCTCTTCTTCTTCTTCAGCTTCAGCTTCATCGTACTCAAGTTCTTCTTCGGCGAAGTCATCGTCATCATCTTCATCTAAATCATCAAGATCATCGTCGTCTCCGTCTTCTTCTTCAAGAACCTTGTCCAAATCTTCTACCTCTTCTTCATTTGCGTCTGCATCGTCGAAGTCTTCATCTTCTTCGATGTAGTCGTCAAAACCGTCCTCTTCAACTTTACGTTTCTTCTTCGGTTTTGGCTGAGGTAAGATTTCTTCATCAATTTGCTCATATGGGTACCAGCTACGTAGTCCCCAACGATTTTCTCCTAAATTAATGAAACGTCCATCGATGTTTAAATCTGTATAAAATTGTGCGAGTTTCGCATTAACTTGCTCTTGAGATAGTCCCAGCACTTGAGCGATTTCTCGAACCAACTCGTTGAATGTCGTTGCTTGTCTTTTATCCCCTAAAACGCTATGTACAACTTCAATCATTGAACATTCTTTTAGCTCTTCTGGTGAATATTGCTTAAAATTCACTTATGCGGCACTTCCTTTCTTCAAATATAACCTTATATATAACGGTCTGCTTAAAAAAATCCATACTATTCATTATAAACAAAAGTCGCACAAATATGCTACAAAAAAAACGGGAAACTTTAATATGATAATAAAATTATAATTTGTCTATTCCTTATTTCGGAAACATATGCGCTCCTTGCAGTACATACCTAATTTGCATTTCTGTATATTCTTCAAGCGTATACAGTTTTTGCAGGGCCCAACGTCTAAATCCCCACATTTGTCCTTGTATGAAAATGTTATGTGCAAGAAGCTGTATCTCTTTTTTATTTAATGTAAATGTCCCATTTTCTGTACACTGCTCTAAAATATTCTCAAACATTCCGACCATTTGAAACTCTTTTTCTAATACATATGGGAGTGATTCTTTCGGTAAAAAACGTACCTCTTGATACATAATTAATACTTCTTCTTGCAATTCATCCATCACTTTAAAATAATTCTTTATCGCTATCTTTAAGCTTTCTATACTTCCCTTCTCTGTACACACTACTTCCTCTAATCTTTCTTTTACATGTTCATAAATACTATCACAAACTAAATATAAAACATCATCTTTTGTACGAATGTACTCATAAAGTGTTCCAATACTAAACCCAGCCGCCTTCGCAATCTCTCTCGTTGTTGTACGTGGGAACCCTTTTTGCTTAAACAATTGCACCGCACCTTTAATCATTTGTTCACGTCTTAACGCAACTAATTTTTCATCTTTCACGGACGCATGTACATTATGTTTAACCATCCCCTTCACCTCTCTCTATTATTTTTTGGAAGGAAAAAGCGTAGGAAAATACCTACGCCTTTTCTCCTACTTCGTTAACATACGAGAAATTACAAGCCTTTGAATCTCTTGTGTTCCCTCATAGATTTGTGTAATCTTTGCATCGCGCATATAACGCTCTACTGGATAATCTTTCGTATAACCGTAACCACCAAATACTTGTACCGCTTCAGTCGTCACCTTCATCACTGTATCGCCTGCAAATACCTTTGACATCGCTGACTCTTTCCCATACGGAAGCCCTTCCGATTCGAGCCAAGCCGCTTGGTATGTTAGAAGACGCGCCGCCTCCACATCCGTTGCCATATCTGCAAGTTTAAAGCCAATTCCTTGCTGCGCCGCAATAGGTTTCCCGAACTGATGACGCTCTCTTGCATACTCTACAGAAGCATCTAAAGCCCCTTGCGCAATACCGACTGCTTGCGCGGCAATACCATTACGGCCGCCATCTAATGTTTGCATCGCAACTTTAAATCCTTGGCCCTCTTCCCCTAGTAGGTTCTCTACAGGAATACGGCAATCTTCGAACATAATTTCAGTTGTTGGTGAAGAGCGAATCCCTAACTTGCTTTCCTTCTTCCCAACTGAAAATCCTCGTGTATCACTTTCCACAATAAACGCGCTCGTACCACGCTGCTTCGATTCGGGATCAGTTAACGCAAAAACAACATAAATATCAGCAATACCACCATTTGTAATAAAGATTTTCGATCCATTTAAAATGTAATGGTCTCCATCTCGTTTCGCAGTTGTCCTCATTCCACCAGCATCTGAACCAGAACTTGGCTCCGTTAAACCGTATGCACCAATTTTCGTTCCTTCTGCCATCGGTCGTAAAAACTTTTGCTTTTGTTCTTCCGTTCCAAATTTAAAAATTGGCCAACCAGCAAGTGAAGTGTGTGCAGACAGCGTTACACCTGTTGAAGCACAAACACGAGATAATTCTTCGATAGCAATTACATACGCTAAGTAATCGCTTCCAATTCCGCCGTATTCTTCAGGCCACGGAATGCCGGTTAAACCAAGCTCTGCCATTTTATCAAATAGTGCACGATCAAATCTCTCTTCTTCATCACGCTCAGCTGCCGTCGGTGCTACTTCGTTCTTAGCAAAATCCCGAACCATTTTTCTTATCATTTCATGTTCTTCTGATAGTTTAAAATGCATTCCCGTCTCCCCCTTGTCCTTTTATAAAGCTCGACTAATAACAAGTTTCTGTATCTCACTCGTTCCTTCATATATTTGCGTGATTTTCGCATCACGGAAAAATCGTTCTACCGGATAGTCTTTCGTATAACCGTAACCACCAAATACTTGCACCGCTTCAATCGCAACTTCAACAGCCGTCTTAGAAGCGAATAATTTCGCAATAGAAGCTTCTTTACCGCATGGTAATCCTTGCGCTCTTAGCGATGCCGCTCTGTATACAAGTAATCGCGCTGCTTCTACACTAGTCGCCATATCTGCAAGTTTGAATCCGATTCCTTGCTGCGCCGCAATTGGCTTGCCGAATTGCTCACGCTCTTTCGCATAATCAATCGCACATGCAAGCGCCGCTTCCGCGATTCCTAATGCCTGCGCTCCGATTCCAATTCGTCCAACATCTAAATTCGCCATTGCCACCTTAAATCCTTGTCCTTCTTCACCAAGTAAATTCTCGGCCGGCACTTTCATATCTTCAAACGTAAGTTGTACCGTGCGAGAACCAAGAAGTCCCATTTTATGCTCATCTTTGCCGATAACTAAGCCTGGTGTATCTTTCTCTACTATAAATGCAGAAATCCCACTTTTTCCTGCCTCTGGATTTGTAGAAGCGAATACAATGTATGTACTTGCTTCACCGCCATTTGTAATAAACACTTTCGATCCATTAATAATGTAGTGATCGCCTTTCTTTACAGCTCTTGATTTCAAACTCCCTGCATCTGATCCTGCATTTGGTTCTGTTAATGCAAATGCACCTAAACATTCACCAGTCGTAAGTTTAGAAACATATTTCTGCTTCTGTTCTTCTGTTCCAAAATATAAAATCGGGTTCATTCCAACTGACGTATGTACAGCTAAAATTACACCAACCGTTGCACTTACCTTTGAAATTTCCTCAATTGCTAAAATGTAAGAAATAAAATCCATTTCTGCCCCGCCATATTTTGCAGGCGCTGGAATACCCATTAGTCCAAGCTCACCCATCTTCTGCAAAATCTCTTTCGGGAACACCCCTTGTTCCATACTAGGAACAAAGGGAGCTATTTCCTTCTGCGCAAAATCTCGAACCATTTTTCTCATCATTTGTTGCTCTTCAGTAAAATGAAAGTTCATGTACTCCGCCTCCGTTTGCTATATATCTTTTTAATAATTTGGTAAGACCACTATTTTAATAAAAGGAGGACTTTATTCGTAAACGTAGAAACCACGGCCTGTTTTACGTCCTAACCATCCTGCGTTCACATACTTGCGTAATAATGGACATGGGCGATATTTACTATCTCCTAATCCTTCATGCAACACTTCCATAATGTATAAACATGTATCTAAACCGATAAAATCAGCTAATGTAAGTGGTCCCATCGGATGATTCATACCTAGTTTCATTACTTCATCAATCGCTTCTTTCGTCGCTACACCTTCATATAACGTATAGATCGCTTCGTTAATCATCGGTAATAAAATACGGTTCGATACAAATCCTGGGAAATCATTTACTTCAACTGGCACTTTCCCGATTTTTTTCGTAATATCTTCAATTGTTTCGTACACTTCATCATCTGTAGCTAAACCACGAATAATTTCAACAAGTTTCATAACTGGAACTGGATTCATAAAATGCATGCCGATTACTTTTTCTGGGCGTTTCGTTACTGCTGCAATTTCAGTAATTGGTAGAGAGGACGTATTCGTCGCTAAAATTGCGTGTTCTGGAGCGATTTCATCTAGATTCGCGAAAATTTTCTTTTTAATGTCCATTTTCTCAACAGCCGCTTCAATAACAAGATCCGCTTCCTTCACACAATCTAAATCAAGCGTTACTGTAAGGCGATTTAACGTCGCTTCCTTTTCTTCTTCCTTCATGCGCCCTTTTTCTACTTGACGCGCTAAGTTTTTCGTAATGATAGCCAATCCTCTGTCTAATTGCTCTTGTTTTAAATCTTGTACCTTCACATCATATCCTGCCATTGCACATACTTGTGCGATTCCCGAACCCATTTGTCCTGCACCAATTACAACTATTTTTTGTACACCCATTCTTTCTTCCCCCTTAATGTAAATTGTTAATAAATCAAAAATCACCTACACGTAAATTAACAAACTTCAATCATAATTGCGTCACCTTGACCGCCACCGCTACAAATAGAAGCAATTCCAATTCCGCCGCCGCGCTGCTTCAGTGCGTGGATAAGTGTAACGATAATACGCGCTCCACTTGCTCCAATTGGATGTCCCATTGCCACTGCGCCGCCATTTACATTCAATTTATCTGGGTCAATTCCTGCAATCTCTGTACTTGCAATTGCTACCGCTGCAAATGCTTCATTAATCTCGAATAAATCGATATCTTCAATTGTCTTGCCTGTTTTTTTCAACAATTCGTTAATTGCATAACCTGGCGTTCTTGGGAAATCTTTAGACTCCACTGCAATTGCTGTATGTGCCAAAATTGTCGCTAATGGCTTTCTTCCTTCTTGCTTCGCTCTGTCTTCGCTCATTAATACGAGCGCAGCACCGCCATCATTTAGTCCAGGAGCATTACCCGCTGTCACTGCCGACGTCTTATCAAATACAGGTTTTAATTTCGCTAATTTTTCAATCGTTGTATCCGCGCGTGGCGCCTCATCTTTTGCAACGACAATAGGATCGCCTTTTCTTTGCGGAATCGTTACTGGCACGATTTCCTCTTCAAAACGTCCTTCTTTATGCGCTGAAACCGCACGCTGATGGCTACGATATGCCCATTCATCTTGCGCTTCGCGAGAAATTCCATCTTCCTTCGCAACTTCTCCGCCATAAACACCCATGTGTATACCTGAAAATGCGCATGTCAAGCCGTCAGCAACGTTTAAATCGATGATTTCGTTGTTCCCCATTCTGTATCCCCATCTTGCACCTCGTAAAATGTAAGGACTGTTACTCATCGACTCCATACCGCCAGCTACAATTAGTGATTGATCGCCAGTACGAATAATTTGATCCGCTAACGTAACCGCACGAAGCCCTGATGCACAAACTTTATTCACTGTTTCCGTCTGTACTTCCCAAGGGATTCCAGCAGCCCTCGCAGCTTGGCGCGATGGAATTTGCCCCTGTCCCCCTTGAATAACTGTTCCAAATATAACTTCCTCAACATCACTAGCAGAAACATTTGCTCTCTCAAGCGCTGCTTTAATTGCAATTCCCCCAAGTTCTGTCGCCTTCACGTCTTTTAAAGATCCTCCAAATTTCCCAACCGGTGTTCTTGCAGCACTTAAAATAACTGTTTTACTCATATCTATTTCCCCCATCTCTTTTTTTAGCACCGAGCGCTCGCTCGGTGTTCTTACGTTGAGAAGAGGTGCAATGATTGCACCTCTCTCTAAAGTTGTATTCATGCTTGCAGATTACATCGCTTCTTTCTTCTGTCCGATAACAGAGCGTTCTAAAATCTCTGTTACATCAAGAGTTTGAACCTTCTCTTCTACTTCTTTCGCTTTCGTCCCATCGCTAATCATCGTTAAGCAATATGGACAACCTGTACCGATAATGGATGGTTGCACAGCTAGTGCTTGTTCTGTACGAGCAACGTTAATACGTGAACCTGCTGTCTCTTCCATCCACATTAAGCCACCACCTGCGCCACAACACATTCCGGTTTCACGGTTACGTGCTATTTCTACAAGATTCACACCAGGAATTGCTTTCAAAATATCGCGTGGCGCTTCGTATACTTCGTTGTATCTTCCCAAGTAACAGGAATCATGGTACGTAACTGTTTCCTCAATAGCGTGAACAGGTTTTAAGCGTCCTTCTTTCACCCACTGAGCTAACAATTCTGTATGATGATAGACTTCTGCTTGCAAGCCAAAGTCTGGATACTCATTTTTAAATGTGTTATAAGCGTGAGGATCAATCGTAACGATTTTCTTCACTCCTGCTTTTTCAAATTCCTCGATATTCTTTGTCGCCATCTCTTGGAAGACAAATTCATTTCCAAGACGTCGCGGTGTATCTCCAGAATTCTTTTCTTTATTACCAAGTATCGCGAATGAAATGCCTGCTTCGTTCATTAACTTCGCAAATGATATCGCAATCTTCTGACTACGATTATCATATGATCCCATTGAACCAACCCAGAATAAATATTCGAACTCCTCGCCAGCTTTCGATTTTTCTTTTACAGTTGGAACCGTTACTTCATCATCACCTTGGCGCCAAGTTTCACGCTCTTTACGATTCAGTCCCCACGGATTCCCTTGACGCTCGATATTTGTCATCGCACGCTGCGCTTCCGCGTCCATCTTTCCTTCTGTTAGAACGAGATAGCGGCGTAAATCAATAATTTTGTCAACATGCTCATTCATAACCGGACACTGATCTTCACAGTTACGGCACGTTGTACAAGCCCAAATCTCTTCCTCTGTAATAACATCTCCGATTAAACTCGGATCGTAAGCAAGCGTTGTAGCTGCTGATTCTTGTTGCCCTTTCCCAGCTGCCATCATCGCTAACTGATTTCCTTGTGTATTATTAAAAGCAACTACTGGAACCCACGGTGCTTTTGATGTCACTGCTGCTCCTTTATCAGTTAAATGATCGCGAAGTTTTAAAATTAAATCCATCGGCGATAACATTTTCCCTGTCCCTGTTGCCGGGCACATATTTGTACAGCGACCACACTCTACGCAAGCGTATAAATCAATAAGCTGATTTTGTCTAAAGTCTTCGATTTTACCAACACCAAATGTTTCTTGCGTTTCATCTTCAAAGTCAATCTTTTCAAGTTTCCCTGGATTTGAAAGACGTCCGAAGAAAACGTTAACTGGTCCCGCAATTAAATGCGCGTGTTTTGATTGTGGAACATACACTAAAAACGTTAACAAAATTAGTAGATGCACCCACCAAGAGAAATAGAACACAGAAATGGCTGCGGTTTCATTTATTCCCGAGAAAACGTAAGCGATTGCAGAAGCGATCGGTTCACTCCATGAAAGCTCCTCGCCGTGCCATATAATTCCCATCCCATTACCGAGTAGCACAGAAATCATTAAGCCACCAATAAAGATAAGAACAAGGCCTGATTTGAAATTACGTTTTAAACGAACTAGCTTCTCAACATAACGTCTATGAAAAGCCCAAAAGACTGCAATTAAAATAACAAGTGTGACAATTTCCTGGAAGAATGTAAATGCAGGGTATAGTGGTCCAAGTGGAAGATGTGATCCTGGTGCGAGTCCTTTCCAAACGAAGTCAATTGCTCCAAATTGGACAAGAATAAATCCGTAAAAGAACATAACGTGAATAATGCCGCTCTTCTTATCTTTCAGCAGCTTTTTCTGACCGAAAACATTGACCTTAAGGAGATCCCAACGCTCTTTAAAACGACGGTCAAATTCAATCTTTTTTCCTAACTGTATGTAGGCCATCCTCGTCCGTATAAGATACACAAACAAATATCCCGCATAAGCAATAACAGCAATGGCAGCCAGCCAATTAATGATCAGTAAGCTATTCATTTTTATGCTACCCCTCTCTTTGTAAGCTCTCTTTCTTTTTTAGAATCTTCAAAAACATATAATTTTCTGAATTTCATCCCCTGTCTTCATTATATAATGAGTGAGCATTCAGTCAACAGTTTTTTGTTATACAACAACATATTTTTTAATAAAGCTGTTTATTTCGGTGAAACTATAAAGTGAAACTTTAATCCGTAGGGGGTTGTTTCCTCTCGCCTGATTCCTTTAAGTAAGCCTAATTTTTAAGTAGGAGGCTTACCGCCCCTTAATATAGGATAAGGTGAAGCCAATCGGGATTTTCCGGGCAGCCAGTAAAATGAAGGCGAAAAGAATGCAAAGGAGGGAATTCACTTATGTTCTTCTTATCTCTCTTGTTAATATGCGTTACTCTTTGGATCACAATTGACCTTTTATATGGGAGAATTCTTCATTTAAAGCGTGTGCGCTCTCGTACTTTCCCTTTACGTCAAAGTAATTTTCACCTTTATACATACGGGCAAGATTTATATGATGCTTTATTTACTGATATACAACAAGCAAGGCACCATGTGCACGTTTTATTCTTCATTGTAAAAAACGATAAAATCAGTCGTGAATTTTTAAAGTTACTTATCGATAAGGCACAGGAAGGAATTGAAGTAAGACTTTTACTCGATCGATTGGGAAGCCATTATTTATCAAACGAGGCAATCCGTTCCCTACAAAAACACGGCGTCTCTTTTTCATTTTGTCATAAAGTGAAATTTCCTTTTCCGCTCTTTTCTGCAAATCAAAGAAACCATAGAAAAATTACAGTTATTGACGGGAAAATTGGTTATATTGGTGGGTTTAATATTGGAGAAGAATATTTAGGGCATAATCAAAAATTAGGATTATGGCGCGATTATCATTTACGCCTTACAGGAGAAGGAATACAAGATTTACAAAAGCAATTTTTACATGATTGGCTCGACGATACGAACCAAAATTTATTAGATTCACCTCTTTATTTTCCTAAGCAACAACCAGGAATCATTCTACATCGTTTTATCCCTACTGATGGTGCCTATTTGCAAAATACATTTTTACATTTAATCGAAAGTGCGGAAAAAGAACTCTTTATCGGTACACCATATTTCATTCCTGGGAAGAAAATTATGAATGCATTATTAAAAGCGCGAAAACGTGGGGTCCAAATCACGGTTCTCGTTCCAGAAAAAGCAGATCACGCCCTTGTTCGCGAAGCAAAATTCCCATATTGCCGAAAGTTAATACAAGCTGGGTGTAATATTTACGCATTTCAACAAGGTTTTTTTCACGCTAAAGTTATTATAGTCGATGATTATATTTGTGATATTGGAACTGCAAACTTTGATATGAGAAGTTTATATATTAACCATGAAATCAACTGCCTTTTATATGATAAACATTTTATACAAACAGTAAAAAACAAATTCCATGAAGATCTAGAAAATGCGTCATTACTTTCCTTTAAAGATGTTAGCCCGCATTCTCTTATTGATAGGGGAAAAGAATGGGTAGGAACGATACTTGCTTTCTTTCTATAGGAAAGATAATGGATAAAGGAGATGTATTCATTATGATTATGCGTTTCGGATATGTCTCACATGCAATGGCACTCTGGGACTGTTCTCCGGCTAAAACGATGACATTTACAAGCTTTCAAAAGCTTAATAAACAAGAACGAGAAGATAAATTATACGATGTTACACGGCAAAATCTCGAGCATACAATACGTATTCTTCATTACAATATAGCGCATGAAATTCCATTATATCGCTTATCTTCTTCCATCGTCCCACTTGCAACGCATCCCGAAGTCGAGTTTGATTATATCGGTGCATTTACACCGTTTTGGCGTAAAATTGGGGCATTAATTAAAGAACACAATTTACGAGTAAGTTTTCATCCAAATCAATTTACGCTATTTACAAGCGACAAGCCACATATTACAACTAACGCTATTACAGATATGGCCTATCATTATAAAGTATTAGATGCAATAGGAATTGCAGATTCTTCTTATATTAACATCCATGTAGGTGGTGCCTATGGAAATAAAGAACAAGCAGTTGGACGTTTCCATGAAAACATAAAAAAACTTCCTGCACATATAAAAGAGCAAATGACGCTTGAAAATGATGATAAAACATATACAACTGCTGAAACTTTATCGATTTGCCAAAAAGAAAAGATTCCATTCGTATTTGATTATCATCATCACATGGCAAACCTTTGCGAGGAACCGCTAGAAGTGTTACTCCCTGCAATTTTTGAAACTTGGTCACATACAAATGTCCCTCCTAAAGTTCACATTTCCTCCCCTAAATCAAAAAAAGAATTTAGGGCTCACTCTGAATATATTGATTTAGAGTTTATTAAGCCTTTCTTACACATTGCAAAAAAAATCAACCATAATTTCGATATTATGATTGAAAGTAAACAGAAAGATTTAGCAATGCTGCAATTAATACATGAATTATCCTCTATAAGAGGGATAAAAAGAGTAAATAGCTCAACATTACAATGGTAAATTGTAATGTTGAGCTATTTTTTTCAAAAAAAGTAATTTTTATAGTAAAAAACAACCTATTGTATATGCTATGATTGGAATTAGCATTTTCCACCTGCGATTCAACTTTATTGAAACGGAGCCATAATATGATTAATCAAAAAAAATATGTACACTTTGTCACGATGTATATAATTATATTTTCCCTTTGGATATTTCTTATCCCTAAGGACTTGAATATAAAAGAAATTGGAATTCTCTTCTTATTTTGTTTTGCTGCACTCTTTTCTTGCTATTGCTTATATAAAGCTATTAAGAAAATGAAGCGTAGTGATAAATTATTTTGGGTTTTATTACTCTGCACTTGCATATGCGGACTAACTATGGAAATAACTTTATTCCTTCATTCACTTTCTATATATGATCAAGTCATATTCTCATATAAGGCATTGCCCTTTTTCATCATACAATATATTTTGCTCTTTTCTGGGTTTGCTATCAAATTCATAAAACATTACTCTATTAGAGGCCTTGCTCAATTTTCATTCGATAGCATCTTTATTGTTATTATGAATATTTATTTTACCTTAACTTTTATTTTGGACCTCTCAAGCTTTCGTATGTTAACAACAGATCACTGGGTTTTAATTGGATACTTTATTGCACAAGCATTAGTAATTTACGCCGTTATTAGCCTATATAGACGAGAACAATATTCTGCTAGCAGAATTTCATTAATTATCGGTTTTACTATCATACTTGTGTACGGGTATATACATCTGTTCCAACTAAACATGGGGATGAAAACTTCTTCTGAAGTCTCTTATTTAGTACATACTGCTTCAATTTTATTAATTGGTTTATCTTCCATACTATACATTTTGGACAAACCAATGCAGCATGAAACGAAAACAAAGTATTATCGATTTGATTATGTGCGCTTTATATTACCCTATTTCAGTATAATCATTACTTTTTCCTTTATTCTTATTCAACCTTGGGATGATAAGTTCATGCTAATCGGTCTAGTATTATCACTCATCTTATTATTCCTACGACAACTTTACATGTGGAAAGATAATCAAGCACTAATCGATACATATGAACAGTTGACTACACAACTAGAAGGCAAAGTAGAAGAGGGTGCATCTGCGTTATCAAAGAGTGAACAACGCTATAAATCATTATTCGAAGATCATCCTGATGCCGTTTTCTCTTTAAATATGGATGGTATTTTCCAACAATCTAATACAGCTTGTGAAAGCTTATTTACTGCCTACTATTGTGAAGTAGAAAGCTATTCTCTTCTACACTTTATTGACTCAAAAGACCATGATCTACTAAAGAAAGCTTTACAAATAACAAAAGAAGGTAGACCACAAACTTTAGAAGTTCGCACAAAAGAAAAAGAAGGCTATTACTATTACCTTCACGTTACACTCATCCCTACTTTCATAAACAAAGAAGTTGTTGGGATGTTCGGCATAGCACGTGATATTACAACTTTATATGAAAAACAAAAACAAGTAGAACATTTAGCCTTTCATGATGCACTGACTGGATTACCAAATCGCCGAAAGTTTGAAAAAGATTTAAAGAACATTTTAAATATAGCTCAAACTAGCGCAAATGATGTTGCCGTCATGTTCCTTGATTTAGATCGATTCAAAAAAATTAACGATAGACTTGGTCACGACGTCGGAGATCTATTATTAATTGAAGTAGCAAAAAGGTTACGCAGTTGCTTGCGTTCGAAGGATATCGTTGCTCGCCAAGGCGGAGATGAGTTTACAATTCTATTACCAGATATGTACTCAGAAAAAAGTGCTGCTTTTATAGCTGAACAAATTTTAACCATTTTAAACAAACCATTCTTCATTAAAGACGAAGAACTATCTATTACACCGAGTATCGGTATTGCCATGTATCCTGATTACGGAACCGATGTTACTGAATTAATGAAAAATGCCGATATGGCTATGTATCGCGCGAAAGCAAATGGGAAAAACAGATTTGTTTTCTTCTCAAAAGAAATGAGTATCGCCCAAAATGAAATTCAATTCTTAGAAGGCGAACTTGCAAAAGCATTACAACAAAATGAATTTTTCCTTGAATATCAGCCACAAGTAAGTACGAAAACAAAACAAATTATCGGTTTTGAAGCATTAATTCGTTGGAAGCACCCAAAACTCGGCATCGTGTCTCCTGCCCAATTCATTCCTCTAGCGGAGGAAACCGGATTTATTATTGAACTTGGAAATTGGATTTTACGTACGGCTTGCTTAGAGGCAAAAAGATGGCATAATCAAGGGTTTTCTCACTTAAAAGTTGGTGTGAATTTATCTGTTGTTCAATTTAACCATGCAGATTTAATCCCTACTATTTCAAAAGTGTTAGAAGAAACCGAACTAAAATCAGAAGCACTAGATATCGAAATCACAGAAAGTATCGCAATTAATCAAAATCAATCTGTCATTTCCAAACTAGAACAGCTTCAAAATCTCGGTATTCAAATTTCAATCGATGACTTTGGAACTGGTTATAGTTCTTTAGCTTATTTAACAAAATACCCAATCAACACATTAAAAATTGCTCGAGAGTTTATTTGCGGAATTACAAATAGTCCTTTAGAGGAAGCGATTATCTCCTCCATCATTACACTATCTAAAGAACTAAATTTAGAAGTTATTGCAGAAGGTGTAGAGACGGAAGAACAATGGAAGTTTTTATATGAACAAAACTGTGACCACATTCAAGGATTCCTTATTAGCAAGCCTGTTTCTAGTAAAGACGTTTGGATGCTACTACACAAAAAAACAACCGTCTAAGTAAGACGGTTGTTTTTTAATATTCATAAGGTACTTCTCCAGCTAATTGTACCTCTTGATTATTGTGAGAAATTATTTGACTTTTCTCTAATGCTGTATCTCCTAATGAAATACCCCATGCCATCGCTAACGTTAATAGACTACCAATAAGTAGTTTCTTCATATTCCATCACCCGCATTTTTTTATTTAAATATATCATGAAAATTTATCCATACATTATGCAATTATGCATATTTATTTTTTAGATCTTTTTTATTTCTTCATTTTTTTCATAAGTGATTCTTTTAATGTATGGTTTCCTAATATATCAAAAAAGAAACACGCTTTTTCATAAGCATCTTCAATTTCCGCTCTATCACACCCTAGCTTTGCTAGGCATTCACCTTTTCGAAAGTATAACTGTCCAATTAATGTCATACTATTAATTTGGCACGATAGTTCAATAGCTTTATTTGCGTGGCAAAGCGCTTCTTCGTATTGATTATCTGAGAATAATGCTTTTGCATGATTATGTCTCACCTTCACATCAAATTCTTTATTATCATGCAATGTCTCTAATTGTTTTAATATATTTTCAAATAAATCAATACCCTTCTTCAAATAACCATTTTCAGCATAAATATTTGCAATTGCGTTTTCAATATAAAGATTCTGATATACATCTATTCCTACCAATTGTTGATTGAGCAATTTCTTTAATTCTAAAATACAATATTCATAATCGATTTTTTTTAATATGTAAGCAGCTACATAATATTGCCATTGAAGAAATTGCTGAAGCTCGGGATGATATTCTTCCTTTTTCAACTCATTGCATACCCTATTATAAATTTCTTTATATTTCTTTTGCTTACAAAGCATAATAATTTGATCTTTTAACTGCTTATTCCTCTCAATATCAGAATAAATGAGTACCTCATAAAAATGAATAATGGGAACTTGTAATTTTGCTGCAATACCTTGCAATATATCCATACTTGGGTATACCGCGCCTGATTCAATTCGGCTCACTTCCGATTGATGACATATGTTCTCGGATAACTGTTTTTGTGTTAATCCCCTCATTACCCTAATTTTCTTAATTTCACTTCCTAATTTTTCTGCGTGCATACTTACTCACCATCCATTATAACAATATAATTTGTTAAGTTGTCATACCACTACAATAATGTGAATTCGACAATTTTTGACATGAAATAATGCATAATATATATAAAATTCGGCAAATTCTTCATACAATTCGTCTCACATACAATAATAGATTAGTGGTTTTATAGATAAATTATAGAAAATTCGCCCGTGCCTTCGTTACATTCGGTTTTTTTTCCTTTATTAGCAGTAGCAGAAGTTATTCACACCCAAGAATTAGACAGAAATAAAGTAAAATTTGAAATTACTTAGCCTAATTTAACGCTTAAAAAATTACACAACCTCAAAATGATACGAAAAAATATGCTGAAAAAGTATTTAAAAGGTGAGATAAATGAGGCGAAAGCTCAACAAAAGTGAATGACAACTGAAATGAATGTAGATTCCCAACCTACAAATAAAGCAACAAAAGAAAATCAAACCGAAGCTCGCCTTGCACAAACATATAAACACTATAAAGTATATGGCCAAGATCTTATTGTAAAAGTAGATAAAAATGGAGTAATCACAACTGTTAGTGGTAAAGTTATCCAAAACTTAAATCAACAACCTAATCTTACTATAACAAATTTTTTGTCGAAAAATGAAGTAAAATCTAAATTACACGATATACTTCAAATTCTGAGCGATGCGACTGTGACAAAACTCTCTATTGAAATACTTGTTTATAAGAAAAAAGAAGCTTACCACTCATAGGTAAACTTCTTTTCATATCCATCCCTTTTCTTCCGCAATTGTAATTGCCTCAATTCTATTTTTCGCATCAAGCTTCGTTAATACTTCAGAAATATAATTACGTACTGTACCAGGCGAAAGATAGAGCGCCTTCGCAATTTCATTTGCCGTCTTTCCTTCTTTCGCAAGTAGCAATACTTCTTTTTCACGATCTGATAACGGATTTTGCTCCTGCCATAAGCCGAACATCAAATCTTGAGAAATCTCTCGCTTTCCTTTCATTACATTACGAATCGCTGCAGCTAAATCTTCACTTGGGCTATCTTTTAATAAATATCCGTGCACGCCAGCTTTCATTGCTCGTTCAAAATATCCAGGGCGCGCAAATGTTGTTAAAATCATTACTTTGCATGCTGATTTTTCTTTCTGTAACGTTTCCGCAACATCTAATCCGCTTTGAATTGGCATTTCAATATCCATAATGCTTACATCAGGTTGTAGCGATTCAATTAGTTTTAACGCCTCTTCCCCATTGGCAGCTTGCCCAATTACTTCAATATCATCTTCTAGATCAAGTAGGGCCCCTAATGCACCACGAAGCATCCGCTGATCTTCTGCAATAATAATTCGAATCATGCCCTCACCTCATCTTTTCCTGTTCTAATGACAACTGGTACTTTTACTATTAATAGTGTCCCTGGATTGATTGTGCCCAGTTCAACAAACCCGTCAATAAGAGCGATGCGCTCTTTCATACCACGAATGCCATTTCCATCATGGTTTTGATCTGCTAAACCAACTCCATTATCTTCTACTGTCAAAATTAATTCACCTTGTGATTCTAGTACAGAAACTGTGCAACGCGTCGCTTTACTATGCTTTACAACATTCGTCACAGCCTCACGTAAACACATTCCTAAAATATTTTGTTCAATTGGTGATAACGAACTTGCACTCGTTTCTTGTTTTATTTCTAATTCAATAGTAGCAGCTTGTAAGATTGCTTTTATTTGCTCAAGCTCTTCTTCCACTGTAATCATACGCATATCAGAGATTAATTCCCTTAGCTGCTTTAAAGCGGTACGAGATGTTTGTGTAATTTCCTTCGCTTCCGCACTTGCACGCTCCGGATTTTTAACAATTAACTTCTCCACGAGCTGACTTTTTAAAGTAATGAGTGATAACGTATGTCCTAACGTATCATGAAGATCTCTTGCGATCCGCTGCCGCTCTTCACGTTTTACTAAGTCTTTAATTTGCTCATTCGCTTCGTTTAATTGATTTCTTAACATCTTTTTTTGATTAAAGTTGCGCATACCAAATGGCGTAATAAGCATTAAAATAAACATCGGAACAATATTCACTAAACTTGTAGTTGATATTTGATTCATATTTACAAATATAAAAATTCCAAGCATTACAGCTAACAAACTTAACAACACTCGAAACTCTTTCTTATTTGGCGCAAACCCTATCGCACTTGCTGTGAAAAAACCAAAGAATATCATGAAGGCATTATAATAAAAAGCAAATAGCAGTGTGAGTATCATTTGCATACATGCCCATAAAACGAAAGTCTTATTAACAAAATAAAGTTGACGGTATGTGATAACAAAAAGTATCAACATACCACTCCCCATTACAAGCTTCCATCCCGATGCTTGTGCTAGATGGTAAATTGGAAATAACAGATACACAAGCCACATATACGGGAAGAAACCCATCTGTTTCGGAAAAATCTCAATCCTCTTCTTCTCTATCATTTATACCGCTTCCTGTCTTTTTCTTATATATATTGATATTACAACAAATATAAGGAAATAACCTCCTAGTACCGCGATATTTTCCCAACCAACTGATTTTCCAGCTACAATATCCCATGCACCGCTTCCGAAGTGATATGTTGGTGTCCATTCACCAATCGTTCTTAATATTTTTGGGAATACTTCAATCGGCATCCATAGGCCACCAATTACAGCTAGACTCATATTTAAAATATTCGCTAAACCCGCTGCTGCATCTGCCTTTTTAATAGAACCTATTACTGTTCCTAACGCTAAAAATGGTGTTACACCTAACAACAACCATAATCCAGCGCCAATCCATTGCCCTACTGTTAACTCGACATGATTAATTAATATTCCTGCGATAAAGATAACTAAGATTGAAAAAGCATTCACTACAGTTTGAGCAATGATTTTGGCTGTTATATATGCCCCCTCTGGAAGTGGTGTAATTTTTAACAAATGTGTCCACCCTTGCCCCTTTTCCTGAGAAATCCTTACACCGAAACTAAAAAGTGCCGTCCCTACAATACTAAAAGTCGCCATTGAGATTAAATAATGCGCTTTCCAAGCATCTCCGTTTTGTGGCACTTGAATAACATTTGTGAAAATGTAGTAAAACATAACTGGCATTAGTAATGAGAAAAAGATAAACAATTTATTACGAAACGTACGTAAAATTTCTATTTTGCATTGCATCCATAAAGCTCTCATGCGATTCCCTCCTCCTGATTTGCGATAAACTGTTCAAATGCTTCATCAAGACTTCCACGTTCAACTGAAACATCTGTTACAGGTAAGTTCTTTTGATAAATCGCTTTTAAAGTTGCATCTGTATCTCCAGTTGTTAAAGTGAAGTGCCCTTCGTTTGACTGTACTTCGGTTACGTTTGGTAATTCTTTTAGTAATTTTGCAGGAATACTTTCCTTCGAATAAAACTTGATTGTTTTTCGCGAAATCGTCGCCTTCATCTCATCTGGTGTACCATCTGCGATAATCTTTCCATTCGCAAATAATAAAATGCGATTCGCCAATGCATCCGCTTCTTCTAAATAGTGCGTTGTTAAAATAATTGTTTTCCCTTCACTTGCTAACTTTCGAATTGTTTCCCAAAACGTTCTTCGAGACGTAATATCCATTCCAACTGTCGGCTCATCTAAAAATAGCAAATCAGGATTTCCTGCAAGTGCGAGTGCAAAGTTTAACCTTCTTTTTTGCCCACCTGATAATTTCTCACATCTTTGCTTTCGCTCCGATTCTAAATTTGATAACTGTAGTAACGTTTCTTTCGCTACCGGATTCGTATAATAACTACGTAATAACTCAATTGCCTCTTCTACTGTAATGCTATCAATGACACTTACTTCTTGTAGCATCGCACCGAGGCTATTACGAACATCTCTATGCTTGGGACTCCTTCCAAATATAGAAACAGTTCCTTCCGTCGGATCCTTTAATCCAAGCATCATCGACATCGTCGTCGTTTTCCCTGCACCATTCGGTCCAAGTAGTGCTACAATTTCTCCTTTATTCACACAAAATGAGACGTTATTTACTGCCTTTTTATATTTAAATGTTTTAGAAACACCATTTACTTCTATAATCTTTTCCATCTCTCCACCCCCGCTGTTTCTTATATTTACATTGTACGTGTTGGAAAACTTAGGAAACAGTATGATGCGTCATGACATCGATATGACAATTGTCATGTATTCCTTATGAGAGGAATCAGCCCACATACCGCAAGCGAGTAGCAGGACGAAAATAAACATGATACAATCGGATAAGATATACATTCGAGGAAGGACAGTGGTTTTCATGATTATTCGTAATGAACAAGATTTAGAAGGCTTACGAAAAATCGGCCGCATCGTTGCACTTGCACGTGAAGAAATGAAAAAAGAAGCGAAGCCAGGTATGACAACGAAAGAGCTTGATTTGATCGGTAAAAAAGTATTAGATGAGCATGGTGCTATTTCTGCACCTGAAAAAGAATATGATTTCCCAGGTGTAACTTGCATCAGTGTAAACGAAGAAGTTGCTCACGGTATTCCAGGAGATCGCGTATTAAAAGAAGGCGACTTAGTAAATGTCGACGTATCTGCTGCACTTGATGGCTATTATGCAGATACAGGTATTTCATTTGTACTTGGAGAAGATGAAGCAAAAGAAAAGCTTTGCCAAGCAGCGGTTGATGCATTTTGGGCAGCGATGAAAAAGGTGAAAGCTGGTTCCAAACAAAACCAAATTGGTCGTGCTGTTTCAAACTTTGCACATAAAAATGGATATAATGTAATTCAAAACTTAACTGGTCACGGTATTGGTCTTAGCTTACACGAAGCACCAAACCACATTTTAAGCTACTTTGACCCAATGGATAATGCGCTTCTAAAAGACGGTCTTGTTATCGCTGTAGAACCATTCATTTCTATGAAAGCTGATCACATTATCGAACGTGGCGATGATGGTTGGACATTCGTTACACCTGATAAAAGCCTTGTTGCACAATGTGAACATACAGTTGTCGTAACACGCGGCGAGCCGATAATCTTAACAGAAATCTAATACCAAAAACGGCTGTTTTGTAGATTTATTCCACATAAAACAGCCGTTTTTATTTTTGGGAAAATATGTGAACTATTGTTGAACTCTTTATCATTTAAGTATATAATCTTTAGCGGAGGTTACTTAAGCTTATCTTTACTAAAAAGATATTGTAACTAAGGAGGAAAACACCTTCTTTCTTATTGTTTAAACAGTCTCAAAAATGACCGTAGTAACGTGTTAGTCGAATATTCTGTAATCCTTATATTTCTCTAACAATGTAAGAAACTATCATCTTTCAACTTCGGTCCACTAATCGCACAACTCTCTTTAGACAAAATAAATGACTAATTTCAAAGTACATATTGTCTTCATTCTGACCAAAACCAACCCTATCTAGATTTTTATTTCCACATAACTTTAAGGCAAAAATAAGCCTTCACAAAGGGATACACTACCTTGGTTAGTATGTATCGTAAAACTTACCTTTATAACCATTCTTTTTTACTAGATATACATGAAAACTATCTCACATATAAAGGTCTGATATCATTCTTTATATCAGTATTTTTTTCGACATTTTTTGTCGAATTGTGTATATTTCCACAGAACTGTGTAAATATACATTTTGTTTTACGTTAAATACTATTACTTTGAACATAATCCTGTTTGTCTGAGAACGCGTATAGAAACGGAGGAATAACCAAAAATAAATAGCTTATAACAAATACTTTTAATATTCCATTTGTTCATGTGGAATAAGTCCCCAATGGACAAATGAATGTTCAGAGGAGGAAAAATGAAAAAACTTTTCAATGTATGTTTAATTGTATTCGTACTATTTTCGCAACTTGCTAGTTTTCCATACAATCAAGTAAGAGCGGAAACCTTAACAGGAGATTCCTTATTTGACACTGTTGAAATGAAAGATGCAACGGATCACATTATTGACGAAGCAAAAAATCCTAACAACTTAATAAAGATAGGATCAACCATTCAAGTAGAATATGCTTGGTCAATAAAGGATCAACAAGTTGTACATGCAAACGATACAGCGATAATTCAAATACCACTTGCATTAAAAGTATCTAAAGATTTGCAAGGAGATTTAGTAACAGATCAAAAAAATATTGGTCAATATTTTATAACAGCTAAAGATAATAAATTAAAGCTGATATTTAATGATCAAGTAGAAAATTCTAAAGATGCTAAAGGAAAAATCAAAGTTGATACTGTGTTTAACCCAACTTTAAAAACTGGAGAAAAATCAGTTCAAATCGCTTTCCCTTTAGGAACACTGGTGCAGCCTATATCGGTTCCTGTTCAAGTAGAAGATTCTAAAGAAGATAGCACCGAACAGGATACTAATAAACAAGTGCAAGATCCAGTAGCTAAACCTGTTACTGGTAATACGGAGCAAGATTCAGCAACTAAACCTGCTACTGACAATCCGGAACAAAACCCAGCAACTAAAGCTACTGACAATCTGGAACAAAACCCAGCAACTAAACCTGTTACTGGTAATACGGAGCAAGATTCAGCAACTAAACCTGCTGCTGACAATCCGGAACAAAACCCAGCAACTAAACCTGCTACTGACAACCCAGAACAAAAGCTAGCAAGCGATCCTGCTGAGAATACAAATTCAGGTCCAAAGCAAATAACAACAAACCTTTTAACGGGTGTAAAGTTGACGGACAAAGACGGAAAACCATTTACAGAGGATAACCGTCCAAGTACAGATTCCCCTGCCAATATCGAGTTTACATGGGAACTTTTAAAATCAATGAATGTGAAAAGCGGAGATTACTATATTTTTGATCTTCCTAAACATTTTAAGATTTACAATACAATTAACAGTCCTTTATACGATAGTGAAAACAATCCAATTGGTAATTTCACTGTTACAAAAGATGGAAAAGTCACTATGACATTTAACGATTATGTTGAAGAACATCCAGATGTTGGTGGTAACCTACAATTAAAGACAGAATTTAATAAAGCTGAAATTAAAGGTACAACAACACAAGAAATTCCTTTCCCAATTAAAGATAAAGATGTTTCTATTACAGTTGACTTTAAGCCTAATGTACAAACAACTACGAATAAAAAAGGGTTACCTGATAGACCAATTAATACAAATGAAATTAATTGGACAGTAGAGATGAACAAAACGAAAGACACTCTTAAAAACGCTGTTTTTAAAGATAACATTCCACCAGGCACAAGCTTAAATAAAGATTCTATTAAAGTTTATTATTTAGAAGTTGATGTTAATGGGAACGTAACACGTGGTAAAGAGGCTGATTCAGCAGATTACAAAGTTAGTTCATCAGAGGGCTCAAAATTGGAGATTGCTTTTAAAGATTCTATCAATAAAGCATATCAAATTGAATATGCAACAAAAATTACTGATGAAAACGTAAAAAGCTTCCAAAATAACGTTACGATAACGAGTGATAATCAAAAGCAACAAAATGCAAGCTCTACTGTAACGGTTTCTCGTGGTACACATTTAAACAAAACAAGTAAGTATGATCCAAAGACGCAAACGATTGAATGGACAATTACTTACAACGGTGATCAAAAAAATATCAAAAAAACAGATGCACTTTTAAAAGATATTTTTGACGATACACATGAACTAGATGCAAATTCTATCGTTGTGAAGAACGCTTCATACGATGATAAAGGAAGACTTGTAACAGGCGACACTGTTAATAATTACACTGTAAGTAACAAGAAGAATGGATTCGATTTACAGTTTAATGAGGATATTAATAGTGCTTATGTAATTACCTATAAAACAAAGCCAACTGATAGTATCATAAAAGATGGAAAAGTAAAAAATACAGTTACAGCTGATAATGACTCAAGTAAAGAAAATGAGGCTGGCTTCCAGCAGCAAAATATTATTAAATCTAATAATAAAGCTGAAACAAACTATAAAGACAAAACAACAACCTGGACAATTGCGGTAAATAATAACAACTATCCATTAAACAATGCCATCATTACGGATACCTTTGATCATGGTGGATTACAATTAAAAGATAATAAACTAGAAATTAAAGACGGAGATTATACCCTTCAAGCTAAGACTGACTATGTTTTAGATGTAACAGATAAAGGTTTCAAAATTACCCTTATAGGTACATATCAGTCTAATATGACAAAGACATTAGTCGTAAAATATACGACAGACTTTGACTATACAAAATTAGAAAGTGGTAAAACTTCATTTAAAAATACAGGTAACCTATCTTGGATAGATGCAGGGTCCAATCCACAATCAAATAAAGTTGAAGCAGACTTTGATCCTGATGCTTTCACAAAGGCGAATGGATATAAATACGGTTCTTATAACGCCCAAACGAAAGAAATCACTTGGATAATAGGTTTTAATTATAATAATGTTGAGATTAAAGATCCATATGTTATAGACGTAATACAAGATAAACAAAAGTTAGTACCAGGATCCATTGAAGTACGCGATATGATTTTAAATGGAAGCCCGGATAATGCAAGACCTGGTGATGCCGTATCACCTAAAGAGTATGAACTTGAAGAACCTACAGATAAAAATAAAAACACCCTAAAGGTTCATTTCAAGCAATCAATTAATTCACCTTACTATATTATCTTTAAAACAAGCCTCGATGGTGAACTTATCCAAGGCACCTACAAAAACGAGGCAGAGTTAAAAGATGGCTCTAAAATTGTAAACACCCTTAAAGGTGACACTCAAGTAAATAAAGGTGGCAGCTTTGTTACTAAAAAGGCTGTGCAAGACGACAACTATATTAATTGGAGTATTGCAATTAACGAAAGTCAATCAACCATTGCAGACGCAGTTGTAACAGACGATCCAACAGACAATCAGGTACTTGTGGCAGATTCATTCCACTTATATCCTACAACTGTTGATCCATATGGAAATTTAACAAAAGATACAGCAAATGAATTAAAACAAGGAACAGACTATAAGTTAACGATCACAACAGACAATAAGACTGGAAAGCAACATTTTGAAATTGCTTTCTTGAAGAAAATTGATCGAGCTTATATTTTAGAATATCGCTCACTTATTAATGCAGACGATAAAGAAAAAGTGAGTAATAAAGCAAAAATCGCTGGCAATCAGTTAACAGTTAAGAATACAGAAACTGTTGAAACGATTGAAGTGAGAATGTCTTCCGGTTCAGGCGGAGGATCTGCTACTAAAGGGCGCGGAAACCTTGAAATTATAAAGGTAGATAACGACAATAAGAAAGTACCATTGTCCGGGGCAGAATTTACTTTATACGATCGTACAGGAAAAACCGTTATCCGCGAAATAACAACAGACAAAGATGGTATCGCTAAGTTTAATAACTTAAAGCGCGATAAATATTTATTAAAAGAAACAAAAGCTCCTGAAGGCTATGTAATTAGCTGGGATTTAAAACAAGGGAAAATTGTTGAACTTGGTACACAAGAGACTACAACATATAAACTTGCAAATAAGAAGTTTGTCGGGAAAGTAGTTTTAACAAAATCTGATGACCTGAACAAAAACGCAACACTACAAGGCGCCGTTTTCACACTACTAGATAAAGACAAAAAAATAATTCCAGAACATGAAAAATTAACAACAAATAATAACGGACAAATTATTATAGATAAACTAAAACCAGGAACTTACTACTTACAAGAAACGAAGGCTCCTGAGCATTATCAATTAGATAGCAAACTTATTCCGTTTACTATCTCTGAAGATCAAACAACAGTAGTAAACCAAACTGCGACAAATAGTTTAACTAAAGGATCTGCTCTTTTAACAAAAGTGGATAATTATAATAAAACTTTAGCAGGGGCAGAGTTTACTGTTCAGGATCGCAACGGAAAAAATATTCCTGGATATGAGAAATTAACAACAAATGAACATGGACAAATAGAAGCAAAAGATTTACGTCCGGGTAAATACCAGTTTGTCGAAACAAAAGCTCCTGAGCATTATGAATTAGACAAAACGCCTATTCTATTTGAAATAGAAAAAAGCCAAACTACAGTCGCTTCTATTACAGCAAAAAACTCTTTAATTAAAGGTGGCGTTACGTTAACAAAAGTGGATGATATTGATGACACTACCCTTGAAGGTGCCGTATTCAAAATTGTTAACGACAAAAATGAAGATGTCCGTACAAACTTAAAAACAGAAAAAGATGGAACTTTGACCGTTAAAGATTTAGATCCTGGTGATTATCAATTTATTGAAACAACACCACCTAAATACTATGACTTAAATAAAGAACCAATTCCGTTTACAATCGAGAAAAGTCAAACAAGCATTATCTCAATTACTGCAAAAAACAGTTTAACAACAGGTGCTGTTGAGCTATTAAAAGTCGACGAATTTGATAAAAAGACTCCTCTTGCTGGAGCTATGTTCAAAATCGTGAATGATAAGAACGAAGACGTTCGTACAGAATTAACTACCGATACAAACGGAACTGTTAAAGCTTCTGACTTACGTCCAGGCAAATACAAATTTATTGAAACGAAAGCTCCTGAACATTATGAACTGCGATCAACACCAATTGAATTTACAATTGAGAAAGGTCAAAAAACACCGATTGTTATTACAGCTGAAAATGGTCTACTACCAGGCGATGTTGAACTAACAAAACTCGATGATACTGATGGCACTGTACTTACAGGCGCCGTATTCAAAATTGTTAATAACAAAAATGAAGATGTCCGTACAGAATTAGTTACGAATCAGGAAGGTAAAATTATTGCTACTGGTTTACGTCCAGGTAACTATAAATTTATCGAAATGAAAGCTCCTGAGCATTATACCTTAAATAAAACACCGATTGAATTTACAATTAAGGAGAGCCAAGCGACTGCTATTAACGTTACAGCTACTAATAGCTTAATAAAAGGCGGTATTGAATTAACAAAAGTTGATTCTGTAAATGCTAAGGAAACCCTTGAAGGTGCAGTATTTAAAATTGTTAATGACAAAGGTGAGGATGTTCGTACGGAACTTACTACTGATAAAGACGGTAAATTAGTAGTACAAGACTTACGTCCGGGTAATTATAAACTAATCGAGACGAAGGCTCCTACTTATTACGATGTAAATGAAGAACCAATCGAATTTACGATTGAAAAGAGCCAACAAAAGCTCATCCCTATTACTTTCAAAAATAGTTTAACGAGAGGAAAGGTCGAATTAATTAAAGAAGATGACGTGGAGAGCGCGAAAGCTCTTGCCGGCGCTGTATTCACATTACAAGACGCAACTGGCAAAGAAATTATGAAAGATTTAACAACAGATGATTACGGAGTATTAGTTATTCCTGATTTAGCACCAGGGGATTATCAATTTATCGAAACAAAAGCCCCTGAACATTATAAATTAGACAAAACACCTATTAAGTTCACAATTAAAAAAGGTAGTAAGAAAGATCTTCCTCTCCCTGTTACTGTAAAAAATAGTTTACTTACAGGTGGCGTCACTTTAACAAAAGTTGATGATGTTGATGGCACTACTCTTGAAGGTGCAGAATTTATAATTGTTGACGCTCATGATACTAAAAAAGTAATTCGAAAAGGTTTAACGACTGATAAAAACGGAAAAATTTCTGTTTCTGATTTACGTCCTGGAGACTATCAATTTGTTGAAGTAAAAGCTCCAAAAGACTATACCTTAAGCAAAGACCCTATTCCGTTCACTATCGAAAAAAGTCAAAAAGAGAATATTACTGTTACCGCTACTAATAGTTTAAAGAAAGGTGCAGTAACATTAACAAAAATCGATGACATCGATCGTACGATGCTTGAAGGTGCAATCTTTAAAATTGTTGATATGAACGGTAAGAAAGTTCATACGAATCTTGTTACAGATAAAAACGGAAAAATTTCTGTTTCTGATTTACGCCCTGGAGACTATCAGTTCATTGAAACAAAAGCTCCTGAGCACTATGTATTAGATGAAACAACAATTCCATTTACAATTGAAAGAAGTCAAACGAAAGAGATCAATGTTACAGGCAAAAATGCTTTGAAAAACGGTAGCGTTGAACTAACAAAGATTGACGATATTGATATAAATACAAAACTTGCTAACGCCGTATTTAATTTATTAGATGCAGACGGAGAGCTAGTTGAAGAAGGCTTAAAAACAAATGATGAAGGTAAAATTGTTGTTGAAAACCTACGTCCTGGTACGTATCAATTCGTTGAAACAATTGCTCCTGAACATTACGATTTAGATAAAAAACCTATCGTATTTACAATTAAAAAGAGCCAAACTGAAACTCTTCATGTCACTGCTACAAATGCTTTAATAAAGGGTGCAGTTAAACTTTCTAAAGTAGATGATGTTGATGGCACTGTTCTTAAAGATGCAGTATTTAAAATTGTTAATATGAACGGTGATGTAGTTCATAAAGACCTTGTTACAAATGAACAAGGAATAATCGAAATTAACGACCTACGTCCTGGTGATTACCAATTTATCGAAACGAAAGCTCCTAAGCATTACGTTTTAGATGAAACACCAATCAAATTCACTATTGAAAAAGGACAGAAGAAAGCTATTTCTTTAACTGCTACAAATAGCTTAAAACAAGGTAGTATCGAATTACTTGAAGTTGATGATTTAAACACTCAAACAAAACTTGCCGATGCGGTATTTAATTTACTAGATCAAGATGGCAAAGTACTTAAAACAGATTTAAAAACAAACAGTGAAGGTAAAATCGTTATCGAAAACTTACGTCCTGGTACGTATCAATTCGTTGAAATAACGGCTCCTGAACACTATGATTTAGACAAAAAACCAATTATATTTACAATTGAAAAAAGCCAAAAAGATATTGCTACCGTTACTATGAAAAATAGTTTAACAAAAGGCGGCGTGGAACTTTCTAAAGTGGACGACGTCGATGGCACTACTCTTGAAGGCGCAGTATTTAAAATTGTGGATATGAATGGTACTGTAATTCACAAAAATCTTGTTACGAATCAACAAGGTAAAATTAGCGTTTCTGACCTACGTCCTGGTGATTATCAATTCATCGAGACAACGGCTCCGAAACACTACGATTTAAACAAAGAGCCAATTCCATTCACAATTACAAAGAGCCAAGCTGATCCTATCTCCGTTACAGCTACAAATAGCTTAACGAAAGGCGCTGTGGAACTTTCTAAAGTGGATGATGTAGATGGTACTGCTCTTAAAGATGCGGTATTTAAAATTACTGATCTGAATGGTAACGACATTCGTACTGAGCTTACAACAGATGTACATGGAAAAATTTCTGTTTCTGATTTACGTCCTGGGGACTATCAGTTTGTTGAAACGAAAGCTCCTGAACACTATAAATTAGATAGTACACCTATTAAGTTTACAATTAAGAAAAGCCAAAAAGAAAAGCTCCAAGTTACTGCTACAAATAGCTTAACTGAGGGTGCTGTAGAATTAATAAAAGTGGATGATATAAATCCAGATACAAAACTTTCTGATGCAGTGTTTAACATCATCGATGCGAAAGGTAAAATTGTTCGCACTGATTTAACTACTGATAAAGATGGTAAGATTACTGCTACGAACTTACGCCCAGGAGACTATCAATTCATTGAAACGAAAGCTCCTAAGCATTACGATTTAAATAAAACACCTATTAGCTTCACTATCGAGAGAAGTCAACTAACTCACGCTTCTGTTACTGCTAAGAATGGCCTAACCAAAGGTGGCGTGGAATTAACGAAGGTTGACTCTATAGATAAGAAAGAAATGCTAGAAGGTGCGGTATTTAAAATTACTGATCTGAACGGTAACGATATTCGTACGAATTTAGTTACCAATAAAGTTGGAAAAATCAGCGCTAAAGACTTACAACCTGGAGACTATCAATTTATTGAAACGAAAGCTCCGAAACATTATGACTTAAATGAAGAGCCGATTAAGTTCACAATTGAAAGAAGTCAAACAAAACATGTCTTCGTTACAGCTACGAACAGCTTAACGAAAGGTAGTGTGGAGTTAATTAAAGTTGACGATGTTGAAGAAAACACAACACTGGAAGGTGCGGTATTTAAAATTGTTAATAAGGATGGACACGATGTCCGTACTGATTTAACTACTGATAAAAACGGCCGTTTAGTTGTGGATGAATTACCACCAGGAGACTATGAGTTTATTGAAACAAAAGCTCCTAATCACTATGACTTAAACGAAACACCTATTAAGTTCACAGTTAAAAAAGGACAAGAAAAAATCGCTTCCGTTACCGCTACGAATAGCTTAACGAAAGGCGCTGTTGAACTTTCTAAAGTGGATGACTTTGACGGTTCTGTCCTTAAAGATGCAGTATTTAAAATCGTCGATATGAACGGGCACGACGTTCGTTCTGATTTAACTACTGATAAAGATGGCAAAATTTCTGTTTCTGATTTACGTCCAGGAGACTATCAGTTCGTTGAAACGAAGGCTCCTAAGCATTACGACTT
>NZ_JAEHBI010000249.1:0-329 GCF_016483705.1 Bacillus cereus group sp. N6 | reverse complement strand
GTTAGTATGAAATATAACATCCAAACAAAGGTGGGAATCGAACAAACACAGCGCATTCGCTTAGTAAAACGTGAAGCGGGATTTCAATGGGAAGGGATTGTTCATGAAGATTTACAACGAAAAGAACCCTCTTCTCGTTATGCCTGGATGCTGAATCAATCAGCTTTTTACACATGGATTCCCCATCAACAATTGGCACATTGTTATGAACAGCTTGGCGACCACAAAAAAGCAAAAAGACATCAACAAAAGGCAAAACAATTTCAACAGAAATAACCCAATCAAATATAAATTTGATTGGGTTATTTCTTCTTTTTTCTATCAAAACA
>NZ_JAEHBI010000248.1:0-332 GCF_016483705.1 Bacillus cereus group sp. N6 | reverse complement strand
CGGTGAAAATTGACGTAAAAGGACCAATTATTTCAAATGATGAAGCGTGGATTTATGATTGGTTTGAAATGGATGCTGCTAGCCCAGGTAAGATTTCAAAAGCACTTGATGATGCAAATGGCGATGATTTAGTTGTATCTATTAATAGTCCTGGTGGTTATGTACACGAAGGTTCAGAGATTTATACAGCGTTAAAAAATTATCCTGGTCATGTGGAAGTTCAAATTGTTGGATTAGCAGCAAGTGCAGCTTCTATTATTGCAACGGCTGCTGATAAAGTTCGAATCTCTCCGACTGCGCAAATCATGATTCACAATGCTTCTATGTGGAAT
>NZ_JAEHBI010000247.1:0-333 GCF_016483705.1 Bacillus cereus group sp. N6 | reverse complement strand
AACTTTGATGTAGTAAATGTATTCTCTAGTGGACTTGGAAAAGTGCCAAATGCTAGAGAATTTTTTATTGGTACAGACGGTTTTGTTCGTGATGGATTCCTGGACAAGACGAAAGAACGAGCAATGAACATTCTAAAAGGAAAAGATTTAGAAGATCCATTGTTCCCCTTCATCTGCAAAATTGATAATCCGGAAGAAATCGATAATCCTGATGTGTGGGAAAAAGCGAATCCTATGTTTAGTGAGCCAAGAAGCACTTATGCGAAAGGGTTATTCAAAAAGGTATTCACTCAATATAAACAGTTAGCAAATAATCCATCCAATCGTGAAGAA
>NZ_JAEHBI010000246.1:0-333 GCF_016483705.1 Bacillus cereus group sp. N6 | reverse complement strand
CACTATCGATCACAGAGACATTATTACTGTCGAAGTTCGTCACATACACTCGCTTCGCTGCCGCGTCCACTGCCACATATGCAGAACTCGTGCCCACTGGGATTGTTTTGATAACCGTGTTCGTTCCACTATCTATCACGGAGACATTATTACTGTCGAAGTTCGCCACATACACCTGCTTCGCTGCCGCGTCCACTGCCACAACGTAAGGATATGTGCCCACTGGTATCGTTGTGATAACCTTGTTAGTTCCACTATGATGCTAGTCTAAATGATAGACACACCGAACAGAGAGTTTATACTAAAAACAAATAAACAAGTTCGAGGTGTCTT
>NZ_JAEHBI010000245.1:0-333 GCF_016483705.1 Bacillus cereus group sp. N6 | reverse complement strand
ATCAATGTAGCTGTACGAAAAGATTTAAGTCCTAACATAGAGCGTATACGTTTTTTAATGAAACGATGGTCTTGCTCTACGATGTTATTTAGATATTTTATCTGTCGGATTTGAATGCCTAACGGTATCTGTTTTTCTTTCTTTAACCCTGTAATAGCAATTGGATAAGCAGGGTTTGTATCAACTGTGATTGCACGAGGTTTTGAAGCATGAAAAGACTGCAAAGCTTTTTTGAAAAATCGCTTTGCAGCCTTAGGATTTCTGGATTTACTTAGATAAAAATCAATCGTGTTTCCTTCAGAATCAACAGCACGATATAGGTACATCCATTGC
>NZ_JAEHBI010000244.1:0-335 GCF_016483705.1 Bacillus cereus group sp. N6 | reverse complement strand
GGTGACTTCACTTGGAGAACGCCAGTATATCCTGCTGCACGGCTATTACGTAAAGTGATATTCGGTAATCGTAAATCAGCATCTGTACCAGTATCTTCAAGGACTAACGAAGTTTGATATAACCCCGTTTTCCCTCGTCTAAAATACCAACTCCCCTTCCCAGCATAAAAAACATGGGAATCATTCGCGTTTAGCACACTGAGTCCGTTTCTTTGCAACTCCCAATACACAGATTTTTGGACTGCACCATCAACTATACCATCGCTAATACCAATGCTCGCATAAGCCCCAGACCATCCTGCACCTGCTTGAGACATAAATAAAGCGCCTGCTGG
>NZ_JAEHBI010000243.1:0-342 GCF_016483705.1 Bacillus cereus group sp. N6 | reverse complement strand
AACACGGAAGTTAAGCTCTCTAGCGCCGATGGTAGTTGGGACCTTGTCCCTGTGAGAGTAGGACGTTGCCAGGCAATATTATTCCGCAGTAGCTCAGCGGTAGAGCTATCGGCTGTTAACCGATCGGTCGTAGGTTCGATTCCTACCTGCGGAGCCATTGGAGAGCTGTCCGAGTTGGCCGAAGGAGCACGATTGGAAATCGTGTATACGTCACAAGCGTATCAAGGGTTCGAATCCCTTGCTCTCCGCCATAGGATTTATAATATTTGGCCCGTTGGTCAAGTGGTTAAGACACCGCCCTTTCACGGCGGTAACACGGGTTCGAATCCCGTACGGGTCACC
>NZ_JAEHBI010000242.1:0-347 GCF_016483705.1 Bacillus cereus group sp. N6 | reverse complement strand
ACGCTAGATACCGCACCACACCTTGGAGATGAAGAAACAAGACAAAAATTGAAAACAATTTATCCATTAGCATGGACAGGTAAGAAAATTATTTTTTATTGTTTTCCTGTTAGTAATTTGGATATATTCGTGATTACGTATTTAGAACTCCACTATGTAAATGGGCAAGTCTTTCAGGTAATGGGGCGTTGTGCATCCTTTCCTAAAAATGAATTTCAAGAGACATTAGAACAACTAGAACAACTTGTTACCTTTGAAAGCTGACTACAATAATATTTGTACTATATGTTCAGGAAAACAAGAAAAAACTTTGTATGACAAGATTTTTTTACAAGAAGATTTTATAG
>NZ_JAEHBI010000241.1:0-350 GCF_016483705.1 Bacillus cereus group sp. N6 | reverse complement strand
CCAAAAGGTATTCCTCCAACAGAAATAGTAGCAATGACTCCATTATTCGTTCCATCTATTACAGAAACAGTATCAGAGTTTTGATTTGCTATATAAATTCGATTTGTAAGTTCATTTACTACAATTGATCCTGGTCTAGAACCAACAGAAATGGTAGCAATCACTCCGTTATTCGTTCCATCTATTACGGAAACATTGTTAGAATTTTGATTTGTTATATAAATTCGATTTGTAAGTTCATTTATACCAACTGATTCAGGTAATGCTCCAACGGAAATAGTAGCAATGACTCCATTATTCGTTCCATCTATTACAGAAACAGTATCAGAATTTTGATTTGCTATATAAAT
>NZ_JAEHBI010000240.1:0-355 GCF_016483705.1 Bacillus cereus group sp. N6 | reverse complement strand
ACGTTCAACGACTATCTCGTATAACTGACGAGAGTACACCACAAGCCTATGGTGGTGGAAAAATCCTCTATCTCTAAGTAGATAAACATATAGTCTGCGCTCATGTGAAAGCATGAGAAGTTCATAAGAGAACTGGCTAAGGAATTGCGCCCTTAGTTGAACGAGATAAATTTAATTAAATCTATCAAGTCTCATTGAATCTACCGAATCTATGCATTATGGTAAATTCAATGAGGTGAGAATAATAATGGAGTTTTTACGAGTTAGTCAAGTATCGGAATTAACAGGTTTGTATCCTAGTAGTCTTAGGAGAATGCTGATGGAACATGCTACTATTCAGAAGAATCAATCTTTT
>NZ_JAEHBI010000024.1:0-80980 GCF_016483705.1 Bacillus cereus group sp. N6 | reverse complement strand
TTCCCCTTTTTCTCGTGGGCTCGTTAATTTTTAAAAAAAAAATTTATTCGTATTTAAAATTTTTAAAAAAAAAAAAAAAAAAAAAACACCAAAAAAAAAAAAAAAAAAAAAAAAAAAAAAAAAAAGAGTTTTTACTTATTGACTATAATATCAACATTATGGTATTATATAAAATTTGACATTTTCACTCACTTGTGCTATCATTAAAAGTGGTTACCACATATGGAGGTGGATGATTTGTTTCAAATTGGCGATAAAATCGTTTATCCAATGAACGGCGCAGGAGTCATCGAAGCCATTGAAGAGAAAGAAATATTAGGAACAACACGTCAATATTGTGTGATACGTATCATTAGTAAAGACATGCAAATAATGCTTCCTATGGATCAATTACAAAAATCAGGTATTCGTTATATCGTAGATAAAGGTACATTAGATGTTATACTTCTTGAATTTCAAAACGGGGAATCAGACACATCACTTTCCTGGAAACAGAGATATACAATGAATATGGAAAAAATGAAAAACGGCAATCTGCAAGATAGCGCAGAAGTTGTTCGCGATTTACTTCGTCGTAATAAAGAGAGAGCATTAAATGCGAGCGAAAAACAAATGCTAGATAATGCACGCAAAATGATGATTAGCGAAGTTGCACTTGTGCAAAATGTTTCTGAACATCAAGCAACAGAATTTCTTCAAGATACAATTAATCATTAAATTTAAAATAGCCGATCGCTATTTTTTTTTTGCAGAAAAAAGGACAAAGAGATAAACCTCTTTGTCCTTTTATATTACCCGCGACCTGCTTGAAACGACGGGTATAAAGTCATTCCACCATCTGCAAATAACGTAATTCCAGTTACGTAACTCGCTTCTGATGAAGCGAGCCACGTTGCGACTGCTGCAATTTCTTCCGGCTTTCCAATGTAGCCCATCGGTATCATACTTTCTACGTCAGCACGTTTTTTAGGATCAGCAAACTTTTCTGCATTAATTGGCGTATTTATTGCACCTGGCCCAATATTATTTACTCGAATACCTTTTGGTGCATATTCTAACGCTAACGTTTCTGTCATCAGTTTAATACCACCCTTACTCGCCGCATAGTGCACGAATAGTGGCCACGGAATTTTCTCATGAACACTCGACATATTAATAACAGAACCTTTAATATCATGTTCTACAAAATATTTAATCGCTTCACGGCTTCCTAAAAAAGCACCTGTTAAATTTGTATTGATTACTTTATTCCAATCCTCTAACGGCATTTCATGCGACGGGACCGCGTTTTCTATCCCTGCATTATTAATCATAACGTCAAGCGTACCAAACTCTTTCACAGCAGATTGAATGAGGCTCACAACATCAGATTCAACTGTCACATCACCTTTTACAGCAATCGCTTCTCCGCCTACTTTTTTTATTTCTTCTAATACATCATGCGCTTCTGACTCTCGTGAGCGATAGTTAATTACTACTTTTGCTTTCTCCTTAGCAAACCGTACTCCCATCGCTCTTCCAAGACCAGTTGCTGATCCTGTAATAACGACAACTTTTCCTGCTAAATCACTATACATTTCAATACC
Organism: Bacillus cereus group sp. N6; assembly: GCF_016483705.1. Lineage (NCBI taxonomy): Bacteria > Bacillati > Bacillota > Bacilli > Caryophanales > Bacillaceae > Bacillus > Bacillus cereus group sp. N6. The sequence continues at coordinate 79,394 of NZ_JAEHBI010000024.1, read as the reverse complement.
CCCTTTAACTTTTTGCAACACCTAACATTATTCCGGCTGCGATAATAAAAACGATACCGACAACAATCCCCGTTAATTGGCGTTTCGTTTTTCTTTCACCTAATATAAGAATCCCGCCAAGCGTTGAAATAATAATCCCCATTTGCGATAGCGAAAAACTTGTTGCCACTCCAACACGCGGCTGCGAAATGAATAAAAACATATTTCCAGCTGCCCAAATTAATCCTGGGATAATATTTCTTAGTGCATATTTATTAAATGGATGATGTTTAAACGTAAGCAAAACGCCCCCTAACACCATACCAACTGCTTGTGGCAATAAAGCTGACCAACCATCTACGTTAAATAGCCTAATCACTACTACGTAAACTAAATAACCGACTGTTGAAATCAATAAAATGATAATGCCCCTTTTAAAATTCCCGGCCTGCTCTGCACTCTTTTCTTCTTCACTTTGAAGTGATGTTAAAATAACACCGATAATAATACAAACGAGAGCCAAAACACCAAGGACGACTGATATAGTCGTGGACCACTCATGAAATACGATGACTCCAAATAAAGTCGTCGCAACTAATTGCAGTCCTGTTGAAATGGGCATCGTTCTCGAAACGCCCATTAAATCAATACTTTTTAATTGATTCGCCTGACCAAGTGCCCAAAATAAACCTGACACAATTCCAACTCCAATAACAGTAGGAGTTAATACTGGCTTCATAAAAATATAAACAACAATCGAGAAAATAAGTGCCCCAAACGTTGTACCGAGCGTTTGACTATACGGTCCCCCGCCCAGTTTCACGTTAAATAGCACAATACTTCCCCAAAATATAGCCGGTAAAATCGCTAAAAGTATGTCCATCGCTCATTACCTTTCTTTACTAAATGTCATAAGTTATCACTCTGAATCATTAGAGTGAGCTTTTATTTTTTCTTTTTCCCGTTCACAAACTTTTTCTGCAATAGCACCAGAAACATTCTTTTCTCGCTCCACCTTCTTTATTTTTACGTGATCTAAATAATCTTCCAAAATAAGTGTAACTTTATCATTCGGCGGATTATGTGCACCTTGGAACGTAAGAAATTGTAGCGTAATTTCAAATCTAGGAACGAACTCACCGTTCTTACCGAGACGTTTTATATTTATAACGGAAGCACATTCATACTGATCTTCTGTCACTTGTCTAATAACTGAATAGTACCTATTTGATAATGCACTCTCTAACAGCTGCTCCCTCGATTCTTTCGCAAAAGAATCACTTGGAGAAGAGAAAAAGATTGCACATAGCATTGTAATAACTACACATATTTTTTTCATAACACCCTCCTTGTTCTATAAGTTAGTGTTCGCAAAACTTCCATAAAAAAACGACTTCCCTATGTAGGAAAGTCGTTTTAATGAATCCAATATTAACCACCGCTCACTGGTGGGATTAGTGCAACAACATCACCATCTCGGATCGTATCATCTTCATTCGCATATTCTTCATTAATCGCAACCATAGTTGATGCTGTCACTGGTACATTATATTCTTTAGCAACAACATCTTTTAACTCTGCAACCGTAATATTTTCTTTCTCTATTTGTAATTCACTTGTTCCTGCTTCCTCTTGCAAGTGCGCAAATAATAATACTCGAATCATACTTACAGCTCCTTCCCAGGCTCCCCTGCCGGATATGGCGTTTTTTCTAATTGATCACCAATCCATGAGTCTCCATCTTCCCAAAACTCCTTTTTCCAAATCGGAACAATTTGTTTTATACGTTCCATAATGTATTCATTCGCCTCATAGGCCGCTTTACGATGCGGTGTTGAAACAGCAACAACAACCGCGATATCAGAAATTTGCAGTGTACCGATGCGATGTGTAATCGCAACGTGTGTACCTGGCCACTTCTCTTTCACTTCTGAGCCAATTTTCTCTAGCATCTTTTCTGCCATCGTTTTATAAGCGACATATTCTAAGTATAATGTACGACGCCCTTTCGTAAACTCCCTAACCGTTCCAATAAATGTTGTAACAGCACCGCATTCGCGGCGAATAACCTTCTTTGCTACCTCTTCAATCGAGATTTCTGTATCAATTACTTCATAATACGTATTTGTCATTTCGTACTCCTTACCGTTTGTATAAACCAGTCTATATACAACTCTTCTTCTGTTATATGAAATACTTTATATTCTTCTCGTAAGTTTGCAGGTGCATCATGCCACGTAATAACCGCTACTATGTTTTCTACTTTATGTAAAAGTTCAACGTCTTCCGCAGAACGAAGTAATACTACTTTCGGATAGCTCTCTTTTTTATAGCCCTCTATTAAAATTGTATCCACTTCAAAAAACTCATATAAGCGAATAATTTCTTGCAAGGACCATTCCTCTCTTAATGACGACAGTGAAAGTAATCCAGCGCCTTCTACACTACTGACAACAGCCCCAGCCTTTCGGTGCCTTTCACTATCTTTTTGCGCTACTTCTGGAAAACCTCCGTGCCCGTGATGCTTAATTGTAGCAACTTTCATGTTTCGTTCAGCTAATGCATACACAATTTTCTCAACGAGCGTTGTTTTCCCGCTATTTTGATATCCTACTATTTGTAAGATTGAAGGGGCTTTGCCCATGGCCAATCACATCCCTCGTCGTGCTCTAACAATAATACAGATACTTTCATCCCTGCCTCAAATCCTCTCGTTCCTCCAGGCAACACAATAAAAGCATTCGCATCGGCGAGTGAAGAGACCGCACTCGATTTATCTAAACCGACCGGCATTGCTTGTAATGCCCCGTCCACGATTGTCACGTTTGCTCTTACAAAACGAGTAAACGGATTTGGCTTCGGAAAATCTTTTTGTAAAATAGCATCTGCTCTATATACGTGGGGTTCTTTCGCATACAAATATGTTTTTATAACCGGATGCACAAATAGATCAAAGCCTACGTAGCAAGCTGACGGATTTCCTGATAAACCGAAAAGTAACTTTCCATCAACTTCAGCTACTGTCGTTACACTTCCTGGTCTCATCGCTATTTTATTAAAGAGTACATTCGCCTGTAATCTTTCATAAATAGCTGGCAAGTAGTCATAATCTCCTACCGACACACCGCCTGTTGTAATTAAAATATCAACCTCATTCATCGCTGATTGAACAGCTGCAAAGCATGCATCTAACTCGTCAGCAAGTTGGCCATAATAACGCACTTTCCCTCCGACTTTCATAATTTGAGCGGCAATCATATACGAGTTACTATTTCTAATTTTCCCCGGCTGTAACGACTCGTGTACCTCTAACAGTTCACTTCCTGTCGTCACAATACCAACAACAGGCTGTTTTACAACCTTCACAGTACTATATCCAAACGTCGCTAATAAGGCGGCAACACCTGGATTAATTGCAACACCTTTCTGAACGAGAACTTGATTTTTCTTTATATCTTCTCCTTTAAATGACACATTGTCACCACTATGAAAAGGACGCTTTACCTTCATATATGTTTTTCCGTTCTTCTCAAAACCTTCCGTCAACTCTAGCATTACGACTGCATTACAATCCTCTGGAATAGCTGCTCCTGTCATAATACGAACCGCCTGAAAATGTCCTACTTCTTCTGTAAAAACAGATCCTGCCCCGATTTCTCCTATTACTTCAAACTCAATCGCATTCTCTTGATGTGCTTCTTTCGTATCTTCTGCTCGAATCGCGAAACCATCGTAAGGAGAACGATCGAAATGAGGAACGTCATGATCAGAGATAACATCCTCCCCAAGAATTCTCCCGTAACTTTCCGTAATAGAAACCTCTTCTACTTCACCATTTTTCGCATATTCCATTACTCTCTCTACTGCCTCAGCAACTTGAATTGGAATTCGTTTTTCTATCATCGTTTCTCACCTCATATTTGCAATTTTTTTTATCTCGATTAAACTTTATATATTAAATAGAAATTAACTTCAAGGAGGAATTCCATGTCTTCATTCACACACTTTAATGACCAAGGACGCGCGAAGATGGTTGATATAAGTGACAAAAAAGCAACCGTCCGAACAGCAATTGCGTGCTCTAGCATTGTCGTTACAAAAGAAATTTACGATAAAATCTCTCACAATGAAATTGGGAAAGGTGACGTATTAGCAGTTGCACAAATCGCAGGTATTATGGCTGCGAAACGCACTTCTGATATTATCCCAATGTGCCATCCTTTATTATTAAAAGGTGTTGACGTTTCTTTCGATTGGAAACAATCCGAAGAACAATATCGATTACTTATTGAAGTAAAAGTTAAAACAGAAGGTAGCACCGGTGTTGAAATGGAAGCTTTAACAGCCGCTTCCGCTACAGCTCTTACTGTGTACGATATGTGCAAAGCTGTTGATAAAGGTATGATTATTGGCGAAACTTACTTATTTGAAAAAACAGGTGGAAAAAGTGGAGATTATACGAGAAAGTCTTAATCTTCTTTCCGTTGAACCTAAAGGGCTCCCTTTAGGTTCAACCTATATATCTTGCATATAAGCGTTTTGCTATATTTATATCATTCGTCCCATGAATGAACGCCCTGCCATCTGTAAATAAAACAAAACGAAATTCCTCCACCGGAAATGATAATAAATACGGAGTAGCTTTTACATCCACACTTCTTTGTAAGCGCTTTTTAATTTCTTCTAAATTAAATTCATTCCGCACACCTGGACGGATTTGTACTGTATTTCGGCCACATAACACTTCTGTTTTTGTTTGTGCTTCAAATGTTAAACTCGGATATGTACGTAATCTTCCGCAAGATAAACATGTGTCTTTTTTCTGCCTATTCACTTTAAATGCCATCTGTTGATTATTCCAAAGATCAAACGATAACATCGTTTCGCGAAGTGCCCCATAGTCTTCTACTAATATTTTCAGCGCTTCCGTTATTTGATGCGCAACTACTAATTGTACTGCGGGCTGTATAATACCAGCCGTATCACATGTTGCCCCGCTCGCTGGATGTTCCATTAAACAGCGGAAACACGGTGTTTTTCCTGGTAAAATTGTATACGTTACTCCGTAGCTTCCGACACAACCACCATATATCCACGGAATATTATACTTTTGTGAAATATCATTAATAAGAAGACGCGTTTCAAAATTATCTGTCGCATCTAATATTAAATCTACATCATTCACTAGCTCTTCCATTTCTCGCACTGTTACATCAGTCACAACCGGATTTATTTTCACCTCAGAATTAATCGCTTGTAAATGCTCTGCTGCTGCTACCGCCTTTGGTTTATATTGCTTTGCATCTTCTTCTGTATATAATTGTTGCCTTTGTAAATTACTCCACTCTACATAATCACGATCCGCAATTGTTATTTTGCCAACACCTGCTCTAACAATTGCTTCTGCATTCGCTGCCCCGAGAGCGCCAGCGCCGATAATAAGCACATGCTTCTCTCTAATTTTTCTCTGACCTTCTTCTCCAACACCAGAAAATAATATTTGTCTTGAATATCGCTCCTGCATACGATAGCCCCCTTTCTTATCCTCCTATATAAGACATTTCAATTTTCGGACGATTCTTTGCACTTTCTTCTGTCCGTTCATCCGAATACCTGTCTTTTCTATTCATCCATACATCTTGTATAACGCTTACTAACTCATCATCCGAAAGATTTCCTCTAAGAAGTTTCCTTACATCCAATCCTTCTGTCGCAAATAAGCAAGTATAAAACTTTCCATCTGCCGAAATTCTTGCTCTCGTACAAGAGGAACAAAATGACTCTGAAACAGAAGTAATAAAACCGACTTCGATATTTGTTCCAACGTAACGATATCGCTTCGCAACTTCACCGAAATAATGCGCTTCAGCTGGCTCAAGTGGATACACACTATGAATCATTTCAATTAATTCTTGCTTTGTAACGACTTGATCAAAGTTCCATCCATTTGTACTACCAACATCCATAAACTCAATAAACCTAAGTGTGATTCCTTGCTCTTTAAAATAAGCAGCCATCGGAAGTACTTGATGTTCATTCATCCCTTTTTTCACAACCATATTTACCTTTACATCAAGCCCGGCCTCTTTTGCAGCCATAATTCCCTTTATAACAGGTTTCGTATTGATATTCCGACCATTAATGTCCTTAAATACATCGTCATCTATTGCATCCAAACTAACATTTACTCTATGTAATCCAGCTTCTTTTAATGCTTTTGCTTGTTTCGTTAAATGAATTGCATTTGTCGTTAACCCTATATCTACTAACCCTTCAATTTTCACGAGACGAGCAATAAGTTTTGTTAAATCTTTACGCAGTAGTGGCTCGCCACCAGTAAGTCTAATTTTTCGTACACCGATGCTAACAAATAGTTTTGCCAAACGCTCAATTTCATCAAACGTCAGTAAAAACTCATCTTTCAAAAAAGCATAATCTGGCCCAAAAACTTCCGCTGGCATACAATATGTACATCTAAAATTGCAACGATCAATGACAGATATGCGCAAATCTTGAAGTGGGCGTCCAAAAAAATCTGTAACCATCTCCTGCATCGCCACCCTCCCTTTCTGTCAAATTTCTCTCTTTTCATTCTATTATAATATATTTTCGAACTGCGATGTTTTTGCTTAAGTGAATAAAGTGAAACTTTCCTAACCAATTAGACTACCTACAAATAACAGGATAAAAAACCTTGAAGCATAAAAGCTCCAAGGTTTTCTTCCTATTAACTTAGTCTAATAATAGTTAGAGTAGCTCCTGGCGTTGCCGTAGATAATGTAGCTATTGCAACTAATCCAAATAACTGCAGACTAATGGCAGCTCCAGCAGGCAAATTAGCAATTATTGTCGCATTGAATGAACCTGTAGCTATTGCTGGTGAATTTATTGTTCCTGCAAGCGGACTGCCATTTACAGTTATACGAGAACTTACAAGTAAAGAGGCTGTTAAATTTATTGTATAAGCTATATAGTAATTCCCCGCATTCGCAACCGTAAATACGGTATTTCCTCCGCTAACGGTAATTCCTGGTCCAATATTTTGATTGTTCGGTAATGGTACATTTGTACCACCTAATAAAACGGAAATAGCGGTTCCTGATGTATTATTCGCAAATGCATACGTTGCAGTTGTACTAACTCCGGTCACACCCGTTGCTCCAGTGGACCCGGTTGCTCCAGCTTCAGTTGGACCGGTTGGACCTGTGTCCCCTGTTGGGCCTTGTGAACCTGTTGCTCCAGTGGATCCCGTTGGGCCTTGGATTCCTTGTGCTCCTTGAATTCCTTGTGGGCCTGTCGCTCCTGTTGCTCCAGTGGATCCCGTCGGGCCTTGTGGACCTTGAATTCCTTGTGGACCTTGTGAACCAGTAGCTCCCGTATCCCCTGTCGGGCCTTGTGGACCTTGCAACCCTTGCACGCCTTGCGGACCGGTTGGACCTATTTCTCCTTGAACACCTTGAATTCCTGTTGGGCCTTGTGGACCGGTCGGCCCCTGCACTCCTTGGATTCCTTGAATTCCCTGTGGACCTTGTGCTCCTGTTGCTCCTGTCGCACCTTGAATCCCTTGTGGGCCTTGATCTCCTTGTACTCCTTGTGGACCGGTTGGGCCTTGGATTCCTTGCGGGCCTTGGATTCCTTGTGAGCCTTGATCTCCCGTTGCTCCCGTTACTCCTTGTATCCCTTGGGGACCTTGAACACCTTGCGGACCGGTTGGACCTATTTCTCCTTGAACACCTTGAATTCCTTGGGGTCCCTGTAAGCCCGTCACACCAGTTGCTCCTGTTTCTCCTGTCGCTCCTGTCACTCCAGTTGAGCCTATCGCACCGGTATCTCCAGTTGCTCCTGTCACACCGGTTGCTCCTGTTGGTCCAGGTGGTCCACCGGATGGACCTGTCACTCCTGTCGGACCTGATGGCCCCGTTGGACCACTCGGTCCTGTTGGACCGGTTACTCCTGTCGGGCCTGTAGTTCCTTCCCCTGTCGCTCCGGTTACACCCGTATCTCCTGTTACTCCGGTTGGACCTTGGCCCCCTTGAATTCCCTGTGGCCCCTGCACTCCTTGCGCACCCGTTGGACCTTGAATTCCTTGAATACCTTGCACGCCCTGTATTCCCATTGGACCTGTTGGGCCTATTTCCCCTTGAGTACCTTGCACTCCTTGCGGGCCCTCTGGACCTGTTGCTCCTATATTCCCTTGTACACCTTGAATTCCAGTTGCTCCTTGTGCTCCTGTTGCTCCTGTTATCCCTTGAATTCCCTGAATTCCTTGTATTCCTTGTTCACCAGTTACGCCCGTCGGCCCCGGAATACCTTGAATACCTTGCGGACCTTCTGGACCTGTTGGTCCAATTGGCCCTTGAACCCCTTGTATTCCTTGCAATCCCTGTGCTCCTGTTTCTCCTGTACTTCCAGTCGGTCCTGTATTTCCCGTTACTCCAGTTACACCTGTACTTCCTGTTACCCCTGTATTTCCCGTTGCTCCCGTCGCACCTGTACTTCCACTCGGTCCACCTCCTGGACCTGTCGCACCAGTTGCCCCCGTCGGACCTGGTGGTCCTCCAGATGGACCCGTTATCCCTGTTGGACCTGTTATTCCAGTTGGGCCTGTAACCCCTTGACCAGTTGCTCCTGTTGTCCCCGCACTTCCACTCGGTCCTTGTGGTCCTTGTATCCCTTGTGCCCCTTGTATTCCTTGTGGACCGGTTGCACCTGGTACCCCTTGCACACCTTGAATTCCTTGAGGTCCCTCAGGTCCAGTCGCTCCAATCGGACCTTGTAACCCTTGTATCCCCTGTATACCTTGTGTCCCAGTCGCTCCTGTTGGACCAATCGGACCTTGCAACCCTTGCACTCCTTCTGGTCCTGTCGCTCCTGTAGCTCCCTGTGCTCCCCTCAATCCTTGCGGCCCCTGCTGTCCTTCTGGACCTGTTGCACCTATTGGTCCAACTGGTCCTTGTATCCCTTGCACACCTTGAGGTCCTGTCGGGCCCATCTCCCCCATCGGACCTTGTAATCCTCTTGGTCCTTGAGGGCCAGTCGGACCTTGGGGACCGGTTGAGCCAGTAATCCCAATGCCAGTAAATCCCGTTGGAACGGGTGGAAAGGTAGGACCAATAAGATTTGGTGAAATTCTGAAATTAGAGTTTAATGAATGTTTTTTATCGCGCTCTCTCACACTTTCACCACCTGCACACCATCTTTTTTACATGAAACAAACCTCTTCTTCTTAATATGTATTTACAAAAACAAACTCAAAGACTATTTTTATTTGAAATAATAAAAACTCCCTTAAATCCTTAAGGGAGTCCAGCAATTGAATCCATATTATCTGTATTAGGGACAGCTTGTGCTATACTCGATGCATTTACACTTTGCCCCATATTTGTTCCTGTTACAGTACCGGCAGGAGTGCCTCTTGTATATGTTGTCGTCACCGAATCACCCGGCTGTAAACAAAGCTTCGTCTCCGTCCCTATTACTGTAACAACGTCAATCCAAGTGCACCCCATTGAGCCACTATACGATTTCGTAGCAGTAAATGACGTATCACTCAAATTATCACCAGTAAATATATTCCCAGTGTTATTCACAATAACAAACTCTTTTATATGAGCAGGCATAATTACACTCTACCTTTCCTCTATGAACCTAATGTACGTGTACTCGTTGCTAATGGCGGAAGAAATACTGATGTTCGAATCACCGCTTCTGGCTGCCTTTTCCCATTTAAAAAAATAGCCGCACTCGATCCTCCAGCACCTGCATATATTTTTGCTACAGCTAAAGGTGAGATATCATAACAGTCACCGACATTAACAGCCCCTGTATTATTAATAATTTTTACTTTCCGCAAGTTAATCCCCATTTACCTATCCCCCTTTTGTACACTGTATGCAAAAGAAAAAAACTTGAAACAAACACGTTTCAAGTTTTTTTAGCTACTTATTTCGTTTCACCTTCATATTGAAGCATACCGCCAACCATGTTCATTGTTTTAAATCCTTGCTCATTTAAATAATGGCATACATTTTCACTGCGCATTCCCGAGCGACAAATAAAGATATATTCATTCTCTTTATCAAAGAAATCTACTTTATTTGGGATATCACCCATTTTAATATGTACAGCTTCTGGAATTTTCCCTGCCGCTACTTCTTCATCTTCCCTTACGTCTACTAAAAATAACGTTTCTCCATTTTCTAAACGCTCTTGCACTTCTTCTGTAGTAATTGTTTTAACTTCTGTCATATGTCGTTCCTCCTTATATACAATAAAACCTTTAGTCTCTTCCTTAAACAAGCATATCTAGTCAATTTTAGCATGCGAAAGAAAGAACGCAAAGAATGGAAATTTTATTTCTCAATTTTCTCGCAAAACTTATTCTTTACAAACATAACTCGTGCATTGTATCCTCAATATACTTGTTTTATGAAAGGAGCCAATGAAAATGACACTTTTTCTTTTCATTACGGGCATCATTTTCTTAATCGCCGCAATTATTGCACTTAGTATGAAGAATAATAAAAAGATAAAATCACCACAAGAAATGTCATTCTTATTTCTATTGCTTAGTATCGCATTCTTCGGTATAGCAATTGCCACATATATTTTCCGTCTACAAATCATGTAAAAAAAGGTGCCTACTACATACATCGCACCTTTTTCACACCATTTATTTTCTACACCAAACTAGATACTTTCCGATTTAAAAATTCATAAACTTTCTTTTCAAATAAATGAATATCAAATGCTCCTGCCATATGCCCATTTATACTTTCTATCTCATACACTTCCGCATACTTCCCTTGTTTTTGCAAAATGTCTACCATTTTATAATTATAGCGTGACGGCTGAAGCAAATCTTGTTTGCACGGAATCATAAGTACATTTGCTTCTATGTTAGAAAGCGCCTCTTCTAAAGACGAAAATCCATGCGCAATATCATGTAATAAAACTGCTTTCGCAGTGTATATCCACGAATTTGCATCTACTAACTCTATACTTCTATATGTCATTTTATTTATTTCTTTCTCAAATGATGTTAATGCAGCAAATGTTTCATAAGGTTCTTTCTCTACACTATTACGAGGGAATGTCGTTTCATAAAAATGCTCATCAAATGCGTTCATAAACATCATTCTATTTGCTAAATGAAGTCCCTTCATTGGCTGCTCTTCTCCATATTTTCCGCCCTTCCAACTTGGATCTAGTTGAATAGCCTCAATTGCATTTTGCGCTACATTTACCGACGTAATAATTGGATTTTGTGGGTTCGTAATAACACCAATCATCCGCTCTACCATATGAGGATAATGAACAGCACATTGCTGCGCAATCATCCCACCAGCTGACGGTCCCATTACAGCATGTAACCTTGAGATTCCCATATCTTTTATTAACTCATATTGCACACGAGCTACATCAAGAAATGTAAAAACCGGAAAATCCATCGCATATTCATCTCCAGTTTTCGGATGAATCGATTTCGGTCCCGTTGTAAACACATAAGGGTTCTTAACCTGCACATTACAAAGATTATCAGTACATATAACAAAATATTTATTTGTATCAACTGCTTTTCCCGGTCCAATTAAACCATCCCACCAACCAGACTCCTCATCATGCGCTGTATATTTCCCTGCCGCGTGACTCGTTGCACTAAAATAATGGCATACCAAAATCGCATTTGACCTTTCTCTATTTAAAGTACCATACGTCTCATACCCCATTTGAACAGGAATTCCCCTACCATTTTCAAACGTAAACTCTCTTAAAACAAACTTTTCCTTTTTTACAAATTGCACAGACTCGCCCTCTTCCCGCCATAGTATGAACTGCTGCTTACTAAAGGATTTTTTCTATGCAAACTAATCTCCTCCTTCTTTTCATAAATAAATGAATAATATACAAAATTAGCCACAAAATAGCATTATATTACACAATCAAAGAGGGCATACATATGATTTGGAATTGGCTACGTAAGAAAAAAAAATCAAATACGACAGAGAAAAACGAAACAGATAACTCGGAGCAACAGCCTAACAACCAAGAGAATGATAACAAAGAACAGACTAGAAGTATGAAACATAATAAAGATAGCAATAGCGAGCAAAAAAAAGAGGAACACAAAGAGCCTTCTCAGGATCAGCAGCAACAACATTCTAAACAAAACGACTCAGATCAGAATCAACAACAAAACTCTAAACAAGACAACTCGAATCAGAATCAACAACAAAACTCTAAACAAAACGACTCGAATCAGAATCAACAACATTCTAATCAAGACAACTCGAATCAGAATCAACAACAACATTCTAAACAAGGGAACTCGGATCAAGATCAGCAGCAAAACTCTGGAAATAATAGTATTTATGATTTTACGAAACCAGAAAAAGACCGGATTCACTCTCTACAAGATTTAATAGAGAAACTTAAAAAATCTAGCGATTTTGTTAATTATCACACATCTGACGATGAAACGATGCCTTATTGGATTTCTTACTATCGCCCTTCGCTTGATGGAGAGAAATTACAAAAGTATTTAATGCCTACTCTTTTAGAACGACCTAACGCTTCACTAGAAGAGCTAAAAGAACATATTCCAATGAGCGGTATTACAATTACGAACGATTTACAAAAAATTGAGGATATGGTGTTAAAGGGACATGCGATTATTCAATTAAATCAGCAAGACCAAAAGTGTATGCTTGCAAACATTGCAATTGATACGTATCGGGCACCAAGCCCTCCTTTAAACGAATCGACTGTTATCGGTCCTCAAGAAGGTTTCGTAGAGGATATTGATACAAATATTAATTTAGTTCGAAAACGTCTTCCTGTTTTAGATTTACAAACAAAAGAAATGATTGTCGGCGAGTTTTCCAAAACAAAAGTTGTCATGATGTATTTAGACAACCTCGCTGAAAAAGAAAATGTAGATTTTCTCGAGGAGTCATTACGTGCTCTTGAATATGATCAAATTAATGATAGTGCTTATATACAAGAACTAATGGGTGAAAAGTCGATTTTCCCTCTCTATATCAATACAGAACGTACTGATAGAGTTACAAAAGCACTCATTGATGGGAAAATTGCTATTTTTGTGGATGGTTCTCCAAGTGTTCTACTTACGCCAGTATCCTATTTCGATTTTTTCATTTCACCAGAAGACTATAACGTTTCTTGGCTATACGCTACATTTTCACGCATTTTACGCCTTATCGCTGTTCTATTTTCAATCTGTGCTACACCACTATATGTTGCAATTTTAAATTATCATTATGAACTTATTCCAAGTGATTTACTTGAAACTTTGATTTTATCAAGGGCACAAGTACCATTCCCACCTTTAATTGAAGCACTCTTTTTAGAACTTGCAATCGACTTATTGAGAGAAGCTGGCGCGAGATTACCGATGAAAGTTGGTCAAACACTCGGAATTGTAGGTGGTATCGTAATCGGGCAAGCATCTGTACAAGCTGGTTTAACGAGTAATATTTTATTAATTATCGTTGCCTTATCAGCACTTGCTTCCTTTATTACACCTATTTATAAAATGGGTAATGCAGTTCGATTACTACGCTTTCCATTTCTTATGTTTGCAGAAATAGGCGGATTGTTCGGGATTTCTCTTGGATTTATCTTCTTATTTACGCATCTATTCAGACTTACTTCCTTACGTAAGCCGTACGCTTTGTTTTATCCGACGAGACAACAGTCGGTTAAGGACTCTTGGATTCGTTTTCCTTTAACGATGATTGATACAAGGGATGTACAAGCGAGGCCACAACATGTAAAAAAATCAGCAAAAGGAATTTCAACAAAACATAGATCAGACTTTGATGATTAAAGAACGAGGTGCATCGATGAGTAAAGTTCAAGAAAAATATCAAATATCTCCTGTCTTTGTCTTCTTCTTAATTCACGGTGCACAGTTTGGAGCTGGCGTTCTCGGCTTCGCTCGAATTACTGCCAAGGCCGCTGGATACGATGGCTGGATGGGCGTTCTAATCACAGGAATCTGTATCCAGATTCTTATATGGATGATGTATTTTTTATTAAAAGAAACAAACGGTAATTTAATCGACTTACATCGGCAAACATTTGGAAAGTGGCTAGGGAACGGCGTTAACATCATCTTTGCTGCTTATTTTTTAATCGTCAGTATTTCCGTCATTCGAACATACGTTGAAATTATTCAAGTGTGGATGTTTCCTACCGCTTCCACTTGGATGTTAACACTCTTTTTATGCTTAGTTAGCTATTACATTATTTCTTCTGGATTTCGTGTAATTACCGGTATTTGCGTCATCTCTGTTGGTGGTACATTAGGATATTTATTTCTAAGCTTATTCGTTTTGAAATATTCACATTGGGATAATTTACTACCTATATTCACACATTCTTTTTCAGACATTTTAAAATCCGCTCAACTGTCAATCTACAGTATGACCGGTTTTGAGATTTACCTCATGGTGTATCCATTTGTGAAAAAGCCTATGCAATCTCATAAATACGCCCAGCTTGGAGCACTATTTTCAAACCTTCTATATTTATTTAGTACCCTTTTAGCCTTTTCGTTTTTTAGTGAAAAACAATTATTAAAAACGATATGGGCCCAACTTTCTATGACCCAAGTCATTCAATTACCATTCATAGAAAGGCTAGAATATATTGCAATTTCAGCTTATGCCCTCGTTATTATTACAAGTTTTATTCTACCTTTGTGGGCGGCAACGAGAGCAACTCACGAAATATTCCGTGTAAAACAAAGAGGTGTTTTAATCGCTTTTATCATTATCACCCTCATTGTTTCACAACTTTTAACAAACAGACACGATATTAATAATTTTATTAGTAATGCATCAAAGGGGAGCTTTTGGCTCATTTATGTATACATCCCAATCCTATTTATCATTGTGTGGGTGAAAAGAAAATGGAAAAAATCAAAAATAAATTAATACTTATCTCTTGTATAACACTCATCAGTCTAACTGGATGTTTACAAAAAAATATTATCGATGACGTACACCTTATCCAAGGAACTGTCTTTGATGTAGCAAAAGATAATAAAATAAAGGTAACATTTGTTTGTCCTATTCAGCAAAAAGGGAACAAAGTTCAAGTTTTTGAAGGAACAGCAAATGCTGTAAAACAAGTAAAAGCAGACACATCTTTAGAGTCTTCTCAACCATTTGCTAGCGGGCAAATGCGAGTTGCTCTATTTACCACCCGAATTGCTAAGAAAGGAATGGTTGCTTCCTTCGATACATTAATTCGCGATGTAAACATTGGAAATGCCTTATATGTTGCTTTACTTGAAGGTAATGGTACTGAACTTTTAAAAGGAAAGTACACGACTTCATCCAACGTTGCAATTTATATAAAAAAAATGCTAGAACATAATATGGAAACCGGTCCTTTACCAACAGATAATCTGCATGTAGGAGCATTCCGTTATTATCAAGAAGGGCAAGACTACTATATTCCAATTTTAAAGAAACATGGTGATAAAATAAAAATCACCGGAATTGGTCTTTTTAAAAAGGATAAATATGTTGGTAAAATTGCAGAAAAAGATATGTTTGTATTCAAAGGACTTTTAGAGAAACATAAGTTGGATTCACATGAATTTAAAGCAAATCCTGGGTACGTAATGATTAATAATATTCGTTCTGTTCCAACATACGATATAAAAATAAAAAATGGAAAGCCTTCTTTTTCCATTCATGTTAAAATTGATGCTCGCATTCAAGAAGTATCAAAACAAATTAACTTAGAGAATGCTAAGAACACAAAAAAGATTGAGAAAGCCATCCAAAAACAATTGGATATACAAGGTAACAAGTTAATTAAGCAATTCAAATCTTTAGGTGTCGATCCGCTCGGGCTAGGAGCTAAATACAAGCAACATTATCGCCCATTCAAATTAGAAGAGTGGAGGCAAATGTATAAAGATGTTCCAGTTACTATAAAATACACCGTAAATATTACAAATTCTGGTGTAATTGAATGAGAAATGATTGAACTCCTCTCTCCAGCATGATACAACGGAAAGAGGAGTTTTTATTTTAGATAGAGAGAGAAGATATTTACGGGGGAGCTTATGTCTAAAAAATTAGTAAAGCCTATTTTAAATGGTATTTTATTTCTCGGCGTCTTTTTATTTGCTCATACATACTTAAAAAATGTTTCCTTCACACGTTATTTACTTGTCGTTATTCCAATGTTGCTCGTTGGTATGTTTGGCATCGATCTTCTTTTATCCATTTTAATAAAAGAAGAAAAATAACGAGCAAGGCCGTCCCAAAAATATTCCGGGATGGCCTTCTTTTATTAATGGGTTATGTTTTGTCGTTTAGTCGATATAATCTTTCCCTATCTTAACTAAAAGATGAAACTTTTGAACAGTCCTTTTTCATTTCATAATCACCTTATGTTACAATGAGATTCGGCACAAAGCGAGAAAGGATGAAACAACATGACAAACGAAAAAGGTTTAGATAAAGGATACGAACTTGTTGCAAAAATGCATGAAGAGTTCGGACACCCTGTGACAAATACTCCAACGAAATTAACAGAAGAGCGTGCAAAAATTCGTGCTAGCTTTATGCAAGAAGAGCTAGAAGAATTTCTAGAAGCAACGACTGTTGAAGATCAATATGATGCACTAATTGACCTTATTTACTTTGCATTCGGAACGTTTGCCGAAATGGGCGTACGTCCTGATAAAGGATTCGAAATTGTAAATAACGCAAACATGGCAAAACTATTCCCTGATGGAAAACCTCGATTCCGTGAAGGTGACGGCAAAATTCTAAAACCAGAAGGCTGGCAAGCACCAGAACCACAACTTCGTGCTGAAATCGAACGCCAGCGCCAAGAAGCTGAAAAAAACTGCTAGGATTTCCTAGCAGTTTTTTATTATGTCTTTTTTCTGCAATTCATTAATGACCCACGTGTCCAGCGTGCCCTGCTGCTCCACCAATGCTAGCCGCTCCTGCTGCTGCTCCTGCTCCTCCTGCTCCAATTCCACCTGTCCAAGGAGAAGATTGTTGCTGTTGATATTGTTGGTATTGTTGGTGCTGTTGGTGCTGTTGACCATGTTGGTGCTGTTGACCATGTTGGCCTTGATGACCGTGTTGACCTTGGTGTCCGTGTTGGCCTTGGTGACCGTGTTGACCATGATGACCGTGTTGGCCTTGGTGACCATGATGACCGTGCTGGCCTTGATGACCGTGTTGGCCTTGGTGACCATGATGACCGTGTTGACCTTGATGCGTTTGATAAAGAACAGCCTGTGGATATATATGATGGTGTCCGTGGTGATGTACTTGTTGTTGATGGCCGTGTTGACCTTGGTGATGATGATGACCGTGCTGACCTTGTTGGCCTTGGTGATGATGGTGTCCATGATGACTATGTTGACCTTGATGGTGGTGATGTCCATGATGACCGTGTTGGCCTTGATGGTGATGATGTACATGATGACCGTGTTGGCCTTGATGGTGGTGATGTCCATGATGACCGTGTTGGCCTTGGTGGTGGTGATGTACATGATGACCGTGTTGGCCTTGGTGGTGGTGATGTACATGATGACCGTGAACACCTTGCGGATAACCACCTACTCCACCTGCTACAACACCTACTCCCGGTACCGGAAATCCTGTCTGCACTCCTCCAACGAAAGAAGGAAATGTAGTTGGTACTCCTACTGGAATTCCTGTCTGTACGCCAGCTACTGATGTCGGAAATCCTCCTGTTACTGTAGGCATTCCAGCCCCTGATGTCGAAAACCCTCCCATTAATGTAGGCATTCCAGTTTGCATGCCCGCTACCGATGTTGGAAATCCCCCTGCTCCTCCACCCATCCAGCTCGGAATTCCACCGTACCCTTGTTGGCCAGCTCCTCCCATTAACATCATTTGTGTATAACTGTCCGATTCGCCTCCGAAGAAGCCATGTGGTGCATTATTGTCCATCCCTTTCATTCCTTTCACCTCTTCTACTCAATTTAGCCTACCTTTTTTATCATATTTCCTATAGAAAAATAGGTGTTTGTCTGTATTGGAATTCCGCTCTTTTATTTGTACGTAGTGGAATAGTTAAAAATTTAGATGAAAGAGATCCTGAAATTATTTTCTACACAAAAAAGCTCAGAGCATAATGCTCTGAGCTTTTCTTTCATTCATTAGTTTGCAACAACGTTAACAAGTTTTCCAGGAACTACAATTACTTTACGAACTGTTTTTCCTTCGATTTGGTCTTGAATTGCTTCAAGTGCAAGTTGTTCCATTTCTTCTTTTGATGCGTCTTTACTCATTGTTAGTTTCGCGCGAACTTTGCCCATAACTTGAACAACGATTTCAACTTCATCTTCTACAAGTTTAGACTCATCAAATGTTGGCCAGCTTGCATATGTGATTGTTTCATTATATCCAAGTTTGCTCCATAGTTCTTCCCCGATGTGAGGTGCAACTGGTGCAATCATTTTTACGAAACCTTCTACATATTCTTTCGGAAGTGTTTCAGCTTTATATGCATCGTTGATGAATACCATCATTTGAGAAATCGCTGTGTTGAAGCGAAGCTCTGCATAGTCTTCTGTTACTTTCTTCACTGTTTGGTGGTAAGCTTTTTCAAGCTCTTTATTTGGTGCATCAGTAATTTTCTCACTTAATTCACCATTATCTTGAATGAATAGACGCCATACGCGGTCTAGGAAACGACGAGCTCCGTCAAGACCATTTTCAGACCAAGCAATCGAAGCATCTAATGGTCCCATGAACATTTCGTATAGACGAAGTGTATCTGCACCATGGCTTGCTACGATATCATCAGGGTTTACAACGTTACCTTTTGATTTACTCATTTTCTCGTTGTTTTCACCTAGAATCATACCTTGGTTGAATAATTGTTGGAACGGCTCTTTCGTTGGAACTACACCGATATCGTATAATACTTTGTGCCAGAAACGAGCATATAGTAAGTGAAGTACAGCGTGCTCCGCTCCGCCGATATAAATATCAACTGGAAGCCATTGTTTTACTTTTTCAGGATCTACAAGTGCTTCGCTATTGTTTGGATCGATGTAACGTAGGTAATACCAGCAGCTACCAGCCCATTGTGGCATTGTGTTCGTTTCACGACGACCTTTTTTACCAGTTTCAGGATCAACAACGTTTACCCACTCGTCAATGTTAGCAAGTGGTGATTCACCTGTACCTGAAGGACGGATGTTTTCTGTTTTAGGAAGAACTAATGGTAATTCTTCTTCTTTCACAGCTGTCATTGTGCCATCTTCCCAGTGGATTACTGGAATTGGCTCACCCCAGTAACGTTGACGGCTAAATAACCAGTCACGTAGACGGTACGTTACTTTTTGATTTCCTGCGCTCGTTACTTCAAGCCATTCAATCATTTTTACGATTGCTTCTTCTTTATTTAAACCATCAAGGAATGCTGAGTTTACGTGCGCACCATCACCTGTGTATGCTTCTTTCGTAATGTCTCCGCCTTTTACAACTTCCTTCATAGGAAGATCGAACGTTGATGCGAATTCATAGTCACGCTCATCATGAGCGGGAACTGCCATTACAGCACCTGTTCCGTAAGTTGCAAGAACATAGTCAGCGATCCAGATTGGTAATTTCTCGCCATTTACTGGGTTAACTGCGTAAGCACCAGTGAATACACCAGTTTTCTCTTTCGCAAGTTCTGTACGCTCTAGGTCACTCTTCATTTTAACAGAGTTAATGTAAGCTTCTACAGCTTCTTTTTGCTCTGCTGTTGTAATGTCAGCAACAAGCGCATGCTCTGGGGCAAGTACACAGTAGCTCGCACCAAATAGTGTATCAGGACGCGTTGTGAAAACTGCGAATTTCTCGTCTGTACCATCGATGTTGAAGTGTACTTCTGCACCTTCAGAACGACCAATCCAGTTACGTTGCATATCTTTTAAGCTTTCTGGCCAATCAAGCTCATCTAGATCTTCTAATAGACGATCTCCGTAAGCTGTAATTTTTAACATCCACTGTCTCATCGGACGACGCTCAACTGGATGTCCACCGCGCTCACTCTTACCGTCAATGATTTCTTCATTTGCAAGTACTGTACCAAGTGCTGGGCACCAGTTTACAGGTACTTCATCAACGTAAGCTAAACCTTTTTCAAATAGTTTTAGGAAGATCCATTGTGTCCACTTGTAGTAGTTTGGATCTGTTGTATTTACTTCACGATCCCAATCGTAAGAGAAGCCTAATGCTTTAATTTGATTACGGAACGTATTAATATTAAGCTCTGTAAATTCTGCCGGGCTGTTTCCAGTATCAAGTGCATATTGCTCTGCTGGAAGACCGAACGCATCCCATCCCATTGGATGAAGAACGTTATATCCTTGCATACGCTTCATACGAGATAAAATATCTGTCGCTGTATAACCTTCTGGATGTCCTACGTGTAGGCCTGCACCTGATGGATATGGGAACATATCTAGTGCATAAAATTTTGGTTTTTCTGTCTCATCTGGCGTACGGAATGTTTTATTCTCTTCCCAGTACCCTTGCCACTTCTTCTCAATATTTTGATGATTAAAGCTCATGAGATACCCTCCTTGAAATTCTATTTATTTTCACCGCCCAAAATACAAAAAAACTCTCATCCCTAGAAAGGGACGAGAGGTTATAGATTCCCGCGGTACCACCCTAAATTAATGTACAAATATACATTCGCTTAGATCCGTAACGTGGATTAACGGCAATTGCTACTACTAGTTTCACAACTGCAACTCAAAGGCGAGTTCATAACGAAACGTGGATTGACTTGCACCGACCGTCAACTCTCTAAACCAGCTTCTATTACTACTACTCCTTCTCACTGTTATTACAAATATAAGTTAATGTGAACTACCCACCACTTCGTATCTCTAAAGAGCTTACTTGAAGCTAAGGCTTCTCGGTTAATTGTTACTCTTCATAACTAACGAATTCGTCTTAGGACAGCCGAGCTATCTCCCTTGTTCCAAAGGTTGTTTTATTTAAATATATTCTAAAACATGTTACATGTTCCGTCAAACTAAACTGCAATTTTTTCTTCTACTGTTTCTTCTACTTTTACTCGTTTATCATACATGCTCGTTGCAATAATCGCTACTACAAGCATTACCATGATTGCTATAAACAATACTTCCATATTGTATAAATCAACAATTGCTCCGCCAACGACCGGTCCGAACATTTTCCCTACAGTCGCCGCGCTATTTACAACCCCTTGATAAAACCCTAACTTATCTTTTGGTGCAAGTATATTTGCAATGGTCGGAACTGCTGGCCATACGAATAACTCACCAATCGTTAACGTCACCATCGCAACGAGGAACATCGTAAATTGCTGCGCTTGACTTAACACAATAAATGACGCCGCAAAAATGACGATTCCAATCATAATTTGTTGTTTTAAAGAACGCTTCATCCAGCGAATTAACATACTAACAAGTGGCTGCGCACAAACAATCATCGCTCCGTTTATCGTCCATAATAAACTATAATGGCGGAGGCTAATATCTAATTCCCGCATATGAGTCGCAATCGCCCCTTGCCACTGCACATATGTAACCCAGCATAAAGCATATGCTACACATACGATAAGAAGTGCTTTGAATCCAGGTGTAAGTGTCCAGCCTTTTTTCGTTTCGACTTCTTTTTGCACTCCTGGCTCTTTCTTGTCTTCCATACCACGGAATCCAATAAAAGCAATTAAGAAGAAAACAAAGTACAAAACAAAATTGGCTAAGAAAATATAATCAAAACGGTAAGATGCAACTAAACCACCGCACGCTGTTCCGATCGCAATACCAACGTTTTGCCCAACATACATCGCATTAAATGCTCGTCTTCCGCCCTCTGGCCAAACCGTACCGACCATCGCATACATCGATGGGAAGACCATTCCAGAACCAAAGCCGATTAATGCTAGCCACACAACATATAACGGCCAACCGTGGAAGAACACAAGACCTAAAATCGATACGAGTGTAATAACAATCCCTACTAAAGTTGATTTATAACCGCCCCATTTATCAAATAAAACGCCGCCGAGCAAGTTTCCGATTACACCAGTAAGCGAGTTGATCATTAATACCATTCCGGCCACAGATAAAGATTTTCCTAGGTGATCATGCAAATAAATTGTATTAAAAGGCCATAAAAAAGAAGCACCCGTGACATTAATAATCATCCCAGCTACTAATAGCCATACTTTCCTTGGCATAGTCTCCCCTCCTATTCTATTTTTTTCGTTCATCTATAACAGTAAAATTGTAGTCGTTTTTAAATAGGAAGGCAACTGATTAATAGTTGATGAAATTCAGATAATGGTTTTTCGGTAAATGAAATTATATGAATTGTCACTTGAAAATATATCAGCGATTTGGGGAATATATCAGCGAATCTCAAAATATATCGGCGATTCCCGAAATATATGAGCGATTATTAAAATATATCGACTTACCGACAAAAAACGACATCAACAACAATATATAAAAAAGGAAGACTACATAAAGTTCATGCAGTCTCCCCCTTATTTATACTATCCAACTTCTTTTTCTCGCTTCGCACGTTCTTTCGCACTCCATTTAAATATTTTATCTAGTAGAGAGTATATTCTCCCAGACTCCTTCGTTAATAGCGGTCCTAACGATGCTAATATTAAAACGTACAGTGCAGAGAACGGTTTAATCGTTGCCATTAAACCACCCGCAATGCCGATATTGGCTACAATAATGGAGAACTCTCCGCGTGATACAAGGGTTAAACCGATATTCGTAGAAGCCTTATGCGATAACCCGGCTTTACGTCCCGCCATCATTCCAGCTGTAAAATTACCGATGAGCGTAATGAAAACTGCTCCTAATGCCAACCACACTGCTCCTCCAAGTGAAAACGGATCTATACTTAAACCGAAACTGAAAAAGAATATGGCTCCAAAGAAGTCACGAAATGGAACGACGAGATGCTCAATCCGATCACTATGCTCTGTTTCAGAAAAGACGAGTCCTAACAATAATGCTCCAATTGCCTCAGCAACATGAATCGTTTCTGAAAATCCTGCTACAAAGAATAAAATGGCGAATATTACGATAATAAAAATTTCGTTTGACGAAATATCTAATACTTTATTTAGAAACGGCGTAGCTTTTCTAGCGATTACAAAGAATAGTAGCATATACCCTACCGCGATTAACACCGATGTAAGAGCACCTACAAATGATGTTGCACCACCGAGTACTAACCCTGAAACGACTGATAAATATACAGCTAAAAAGATATCATCAAACATAATGATTCCTAATATTAATTCAGTCTCTTTATTACCAGATCTTCTTAAATCAACAATTACTTTTGCAACAATTGCACTCGATGAGATTGTAATGATTCCAGCAATAATTAATGTTTCTAATAAGGGGAAACCCATAACATATCCATAAAGTAAACCCAATATGAAATTAAGCGATATATGAATACTACCCCCAAAAGCAATCGACTTTCCTGATTTAATTAATTTTTTTATTGAGAATTCTAAACCTAAGTAGAATAAGAGGAATATGACGCCAACACGGCCGAGGAAGGAAATAACTTCTCCGCTTTCAATAAACCTTAAATCGATAAGTCCTAAATCTGGGGCATGAGGCCCCACTAACATACCGAGTATAATGAGAAACGGAATAATCGAGAACTTTAACTTCGCAGCGAGGATAGCTGCAAAAGCTACTAATACTAACGCAGTTCCAACTTCAAAGATTAAAGTATCCATCGATTAGGAATCACCTCCTGCTGAAAGCAATTCATTAATAATTCTTTTCACTTCATGTCTTTCACCCGACAATACGAGCATATCGCCAGCTTCAATAATAGAATCTGGACCTGGATTAAAGAATTTCTTCATATTCTTTTTCAAAATAGCAATAATCGTTACGTTATATGTTTTTCTGACATGTAAGCTACCAATTGTTTGTTGTACTACTGGTGCATTATTCTCCACCTTAAACCATTCAATTGATAATCCTTCAAAAGCCATCTCAATTGTGTCTAGCGCTTGCGGCCTATATACCATTCCGCCTAATATAGCCGCAATTTGTCTCGCTTCAGAATCACGAAGAGAAATGCTTGAAATACTCTCATCATGATCCGCATCAAAATGATACATTTCTCTTCGGCCATCATCATGAATCACAATAACCATTTTTTCATTACCTTTTGTTATCACTTCAAATTTACATCCAATGCCAGGTAGTTCACTCTCTCTAATATTCACATTTTCCGCCTCCTAAAGTTTTTAGTTACGGCTCTTACAAATCTACATCAATCTCTGTTTTAAACTTCTCATCTTTTGAGATTCCTAAATACTTGAGCGTTTCTGATGGAGTTGTGTGATGAAAATGCTTTTGCAATAGCGCAATCGCTATTCCTCTTTTGTACGCATGAAATCCAAATGTTTTTCGCATTGAATTCGTTCCAATCTTTCCAACAATCCCAACCGCTTCAGCTGCGCTATGGATAACACGATATGCTTGTTGGCGTGAGATTGAATTTTTCGTTTTATTAGATTGAAATACGTAGTTTTCTCTTTGAGCATCAATAGATTGTGCGTACTCTAAAAGGGCTTCTTTTACTTTTGTATTTAAATAAATATCTTGTTTGAATTTTTCATCTTTCACAGGAAGAGAATAGAACTCTTTAACAGTTCCATCTTCATTCAATACCTCTTCAAATTTCATACTAAGTAGTTCAGTGATCTTTAATCCAGTGTTAATTCCAATAACAAATAAAAGATAATCTCGCTGCGAATGCTCTTTTAAATACTTTTTCATAGCCTCAATTTGGCTTATATCTTTTAATGCCTCTACAACTTCCATACATGTATCTCCTCATCTTATGAACGGTAATTTTCTCATTATCCTGTCCATTTTACCTTATCATGCTATGAGATTTCCATGTATTATCCATTATTTTCACAATATACTCTTACGACAATTTTTCATTTGGAAATTTATGATTGTACAAATACGGTGTGGGTAGAAAAAATAGGGGGAGTACAAGTTCAGCTTCTTTCTACAGATCGGATTCCTCCTTTCATTTTTCGGTTGCTGATACTTTTATATTATGTTACTTATTTACATTATATTATATATTTCAGTAACATTAAAGTGTTTTTTCTGAAAATACAAAAAGCCGAGCACTTTCACTCGGCTTTTTACCTATTAATCTTCTTTTGGAAGAACAATTCCTTTATACAATTGAACTGTAATGAAGTAATAAATCGCATAAATAACTACGAAAATTACGATCGGTACCCAAATACGGAAGTAAGGATCCATTAAAATAAATCCGAAAATATTCATACCAACTAATACGTGAGCGATACCCACAATTGCCGGGAATAAGAATACTAAGAATAATTCTTTATAAATCGATTTCGTTAATAACTCACGGCGCACACCGATTTTACGAAGCATTTGATAACGCGTAATATCTTTTGATGCACCAGAAAGAATTTTAAACATTAAACAACTTGCCATCATTGCTAAGAACGCAATTCCAAGGAAGAATCCCATAAATACTGTTCCACTCGCAACGCCGTAGAATCCATTGTAAGATTGATATTTACTATCTAATCTTTCAGCTTTTACATTTTTATATTTAACTAGCTGCAACTCGTCAAGTTTTTTCCATTCTTTTGTGTATGCTACAAAATCGTCTGTTTTTCCAGTAACTACGATTCCTTCTTTACCATTTACAGTATCGTACATTTTCTGATCTACAATTTTAATTGCATGATCTTCATATAGATAAAATGGCTGAATTGTTCTGAAAGCCTCGTTCCATTCTTCTGGAAGTTCTTTAGCACTCGCATCTTTTTCATTCATTTCTCTAGAAACTGCACCTACTGGCAGTTCCTCTGAAACTTTCTTTATTTTTCCTAAATCCTTCATACTTTCCATCTGTTTTGTATCTTGTACGAAAGGAGGATTTTTCTCTAAATCTTCTTTTACATAATAAACGTATTTATTATCAACTTTGTAACGATATTCATTTTTCTCTTTAAATGTAATACCATCTAAAATATTCTTTTCTTCAGCTGTTGGGTTATGAATAACTGAATCATATATTACTAAACCATCAACCATTTTTATAACGTTATTTTTAAACGCCATACCACCTGAAATTGCACCCGCTCCAAGAGCAACTAACATCGCTACCGTTGCAAGTACTTTCGTTAAGCTATTAATACGGAAATTTAATTGTGCAAACGTAAAAGCATTAATTCCTTTTTCACTACGTTTTTTATTACTCTTTAACTTTCTAATGATAACTGGGAGAAGTGATCCAAATAGCATGTAAGTACCAGTTGTTGTTGTAATTAATGCAATAAGGATTCCCATTTCTCTTAGTTTTGCCATATAGATCATTGATGCATAGCCAATTCCTAATAAAATAACAGCAAGGATTGCAACGACACCTGTCATTTTTCCCTTTACTGCAACACGCTCTGTTTGTGCATCTGCATGTACAAGTTGCAGTACAGAAATACGTGATAACTTAATACTGTTCATAATTGCTGATAATACAAATAGTGCAAAGAAGAAAATGCAAGTAACAGTCATAGATGGAAGATAAAATGCTTTATAGCCTTCACCAGCAAATTCTAATTGTTTCATTAATAACTGTCCGATACCTTCTGCAAGTCCTACACCAACTGTAATACCAATCGCAAGAGACGCAGCACCTAATACAATCGTTTCAATAAACATAAGCAATGTAACTTTATGTTTTTTTGCTCCTAACATCATGTACATACCAAACTCTTTTTGACGAAGAGATAATAAGAAAGAGTTCGCATATAAAATATAGAAGAACGTTATAATGGCTAGTAAAAATGAACCTGCCTGGAATACGAATCCAATTGATTGAATAACTGAGTTAGATTCAATAAACGCTTTATTAAGCGCTAACGTTTGGAACATATAAAAAATTGAGATAGACATGACAAGACCAACAAGTAAGACGATATAATCTTTCAGCTTACTCTTCAGCCCCGACATGGAAAGTTTAAATAACATACTGGAACCTCCTTTCTTACGCTTTTTGTGTACCTAAATCTGCAAGTACATCTAAAATTTCTTTGTAGAACTCTTCACGCGTACCACCGCGATGAATTTCTTTATATAGCTCACCATCTTGAATGAATAAAATACGCTGACAGTAACTTGCACTATACGGATCATGTGTAACCATCATAATCGATACACCTTGATCTTTATTTAAATTTGTCATCGCATCAAGTAAACTCGTTGCATTTTTAGAATCAAGAGCTCCTGTTGGCTCGTCCCCTAAAATAATTGCTGGCTCATGCACAAGTGCACGCGCTGCTGCTGAACGCTGCTTTTGTCCACCAGATACTTCAGATGGATACTTTTGAAGAATTTCTGTAATCCCTAGCATATCCGCTACTTTTTCTACTTTCGGTCCAATATTACGTGATGAAACACCTTGAAGGGAAAGTGGAAGTGCGATGTTTTCATAAATAGATAAGTTCTCTAATAAGTTAAAGTCTTGGAAGATAAATCCTAATTTTTGTGAACGGAAATCAGAAAGCTCACCTTGCTTCATTTTCGTAATATCCGTACCCGCAATTTCAACAACGCCGCCCGTTGCTTTATCAAGCGTTGAAATTACATTTAATAATGTCGTTTTACCAGAACCAGATGGTCCCATAATTCCAACAAACTCACCCTCTTGAATGGAGAATGAAACACCTTTTAACGCGTGTGATTGGTTCTCACCTTTTTTACCGTACACTTTTTGAACGTTTTTCACGTCTACAACTGGTTTCGTCATATATATCCTCCTACGCTTGTTTTTCCATTACCTATTTTGCGCCTTTTAGAAGAGAACTGCTATTTGTTAACATTACAATTACCTTACACTTTTGTAATATAAAAAAGGCGCGCGTGTAAGGTTCGTTTTCTTTTGGATCAACCTCATTGGTAAATGCAATTTTATCAGCGATTCTCAAAGGAATATCGACTTACCGAAAAAAGATGACAATAAAAATAGACTGTTCCACAAAAGGAACAGCCCACTTCTCTTCCTATTTCTTTAAAGGTGTTACCGTCCAATACGTAATAACACGCCAAATCCATTCTAGTGGACCCATTTTAAAGATTTTCATCCAAATTACACTAAACACAATTTGAATAGCATAAATTGCGATACATACATATAACGTCTGCATGTATGTTAAGTTTCCTGCAAAGTTACATACACTACCAGCAATTAAAATCATTGCAGTTTGTCCGATATAATTCGTTAAAGCCATACGACCGTAGTATTTCAATGGTGCTAACAATGTTTGAACTGGTTTTAACTGAAGTAATAAAATTAATGCTCCTACATAGAAAGCTGAAATAATTGGTCCAACTGTAACACCAATTTTTAAGAATTGACCTGCAGCGTCCATTGTTCCATCTTCATTCATAATTATCATATTTACAAATGGATTAGCAGGAACGTGCCCATATTGATACCATAACGCTGCAACACTTAAAACAAACATAATGCCTGTAAAAATAGCGACTTGTTTGATTTTTGCTGAAAGGTTTTCAAACACTTTATACTGCCCTGCAGCAAGACCTAATAAAATTAAACCTAATGGTAATAATTCCTTAGCTGCCATAATACTAAAAGCTATCGTAAGAATAAGACCGAGTACTACATTCACTTCTTTTTTCGCTTTATAAAACGGTAAAACGACTAATCCACAAATTGCGTATAACGCTAGTGCTTCTCCAGGCTGAAACATTTGATGAATTAAACCAAAAATAAATAGTGCAACTACGCGGCGTAGAAATAGAACGTACCCATTCTTCCCTTTCGCAATTGCTCTTGTAATAAAGATGTAGAATCCTACTCCAAATAAGAATGAGAAAATCGAGAAGAAACGACCTTCTACAAATAAGTATAGAAACCTTTGATAACTAGCATCTACTGTATTAGGATCTGGCACTTTAATATTCAGTAGCGCTAGAATATTTACTAAAATAATCCCCAGTAATGCGAAGCCACGAATGTAATCTAACTCATCAATTCGTTTGTTTGTAATGTTGTTCCCCATAAAGCAACTCCTTGTCCAAAATTTAATCCTCCCTTACTCTACTGGAAAAGTAAGCTTACAACTATCGGCAAACCTTACAGAAATCTTACATTATTGTCATATAGCAAAATAAAACCAGGTCATATTGCGACCTGGTTTACTCTGATTGCTTTGATCTTTGAGGTTGTCCTTTTTTACTGTTGCGCTGTTTCACTTGAACAACTGGATCAAGTTCATTTGAAAACTCAGCGTTATGTCCATTTTGCGTTTTTTGCTCTGGATTATTTTGATCGGAACGTTTCGCCATTACATTCACTCCTTATTAGTGCGGTGTAATAATCATTTGATGTTGCAGTTGGCGAATTGTCATGCGTGCTCTATTTAACTGCTCACGTTGCTCATCATTCGCATGTTGCTGCATCGTTTGTAAATCGTTATATGCTTGTTCTAATTGTAACTGTGCATCTGAATACTCCATCGTATTATAATGCTCTTGTCTCATACCTTGGTCTAATTGTTCTTTCGCATATTCCACCGCTTGTTCCGCTTGTGTAATATACGATTCAAGTGATTGACGCTCTGCCATAATTGTCCCTCCTTGCTTCAATTCCCCTTTAGTGTGTCCCTTCCATCTCTACCTTATGAGTATGTTATAATGGATTTTGTTTCATTTTGACTCGGCTTAGGAGGGAAAGTAATGAAGGTTCAAAACCCTTTTCCATATACAAACGACAATAAACGTTATCATACATGGAATTACCATTTACGAAATGAATTTGGTGAAAAAATCTTTAAAGTTTCATTAGATGCTGGCTTCGATTGCCCGAACCGTGACGGTACAGTTGCTTACGGTGGTTGTACATTTTGTAGTGCTGCCGGATCTGGTGACTTCGCTGGTGATCGCCGCGATGATGTTATAACGCAATATCATGAAATGAAAGAAAAAATGCGCTCAAAGTGGAAAGACGGAAAATGTATCGCTTATTTCCAAGCGTACACAAATACACATGCACCACTTGAAGTGTTAAAAGAAAAATTCGAACCGCTTCTAGCAGAAAAAGACGTTGTCGGTCTTTCTATCGCCACTCGTCCAGATTGCTTACCGGACGATGTCGTTGAATATTTAGCGGACTTAAATAAACGCACATACCTTTGGGTTGAACTCGGTTTACAAACTGTTCACGAACGAACTGCAAACCTTATTAATCGCGCTCATGATTACCCATCTTACGTGGAAGGTGTAAATAAATTACGTAAGCATGGCATTAGAGTTTGCTCTCATATTATTAACGGTCTTCCACTTGAAGATTACGACATGATGATGGAAACAGCTCGTGAAGTAGCGAAGCTTGATGTACAAGGAATTAAAATTCATTTACTTCATTTATTAAAAGGAACGCCAATGGTGAAGCAATATGAAAAAGGACAACTAGAATTCCTTTCTCTTGAAGATTACGTAAGTCTCGTTGTTGACCAACTTGAAATGATTCCAGAAGACGTAATTGTGCACCGTATCACAGGTGACGGTCCGCCTGACTTAATGATTGGTCCAATGTGGAGCTTAAATAAATGGGAAGTATTAAATTCCATCGATGCAGAATTTGTACGCCGCGGAAGCTGGCAAGGAAAATATGCAAATGAGGAGAAACAACAATGAAATTAGAACGTGTATTACCGTTTGCTCGCACACTACTGCAAACGGCAGTAAAAGAAGGCGATTACGCTGTAGATGCAACGCTCGGCAATGGACATGACACATGCTTCCTAGCTGAAATCGTTGGAGATAACGGAAAAGTATTTGGATTTGATATTCAAAAAGAAGCAATTGAAAGCTCTACTATCCGTCTAAAAGAAAAAGAGCTTTTTGAACGTACTGTTTTAGTTCACGATAGTCACGATACGCTTCTATCCGTACTACCAGAAGATGCAAAAGGAAAAGTAACAGGCGCTATCTTCAACTTAGGTTACCTTCCTGGTGGTGACAAGCATATCGTTACAAAACCGAACTCAACACTTTCGGCAATTGAACAATTACTAGAAGTAATGGCACCTGAAGGAATCATCGTCCTTGTCATTTACCACGGACACCCAGAAGGACAAGTAGAACGCGACGCTGTTCTCAAATTTGCAGAAGAACTCGACCAAAAACAAGCTCACGTACTACGATACGGCTTCATTAACCAGCAAAATAACCCACCATTTATTGTGGCGATTGAGAAGCGATAAAATATATCAACGATTTTTTCGATATATCGACGATTCGACAAAACATAACAAAAAAAGACGTGCACTCATTGCACGTCTTTTTCTTATTCTCCTATATAATGGATATATACACTATTTGAAGAAAGAAGGATAGAACTTTGCTAGTAGAACTAAGGGGAATTCAAAAGAAGTACGGCAAATCACTTATACTAGACAACATCGATTTATCCATTCCAGAAGGAGAGGCACTCGCTATTATTGGCGGGAACGGGACTGGAAAAAGTACTCTACTCAAAATAATTGCAGGATTTATTTCACCTACAACAGGGACACTTCAAAGAAAAGAACATATACAAATTGGCTATGTACCTGAACATTTTCCTGAAGGGATTCGTTTTACATTAGAGGATTATTTATATCATCTCGGCCACATCCACGGCTTATCAACAAAATATTTAAAAGATAAAATTCCGATGCTTCTTGAATCTTTTCATTTACATCATGCAAGGCATTCCGTTTTACGAAACTTTTCAAAAGGTATGAAACAAAAAACTGGCATTATGCAAGCATTGCTTACAGACGTCCATTTATTAATTTTAGATGAACCTCTTTCTGGACTTGATCCTAACTCTCAGCAAGAATTAGAACATATTTTACTCTCATTAAAACAACAAGGCATATCTATACTCTTCACATGTCACGAAAAACAACTACTAGAAAACTTCGCCGATAGAATTGTGACGTTAGCAAATCATACAATCACAGAAGATATCTCTGTGCAAAAAGGAGCAGAACAAGTCTATATTGAAGCAATCGTTCATGAAACATTTTCAGCGATAGAACTACGGAAACAATTAGGCTTTATACACGTTGCACACAATTCAAATCAAAACCTTATTCAATTACAAATCGAAAAAGAATATACAAACGAAATGCTTCAGTTTTTATTACATAAAAAAGCATCTATCACACTGCTACAACCTAACTTTTAAATCGAAAGAAGGTTTATTATGTTTGCCCTTATTCGTTACCATTTTCTCGACTATACAAAATCGTATAAGTACGTCCCTCCTATTGCGATGTACTTTGTGAGCTTACTTTTTGTATATACATATAAGCCGACTCCTATTGTACCGACATACTTAGAAACAGCTCTCGCCCTTTATTTATTATCTGCCTGGATTACAATCACAATTTTTCATACGGAAGATCCTGTACAAGAACAAATTACTATTTCTCACACAAATAATATTTCCGCACTATATGTGGGTAAATATATTACCGCTCTTCTCATTTGTACTGTGCTATCTTTTATATCCGTAATCTATCCAATGATTTTGCAAATGTTTAATGAAAAAATGACAGTTTCTTTATTCCTAGTCGGATTTCTCGCTCATATATCTTTCTCTATAATAGGAATTTCAATTGCAACTTTATTTACTAGAAATATGATTCAAAAAACAAGCACCGCTTGGCTTAGCCTGACATTTATATTACTTATAACAATCGCCTCCATCCGGTTTAAAAAAGAGTTACTATGGTTTTTACCACCTGTCGAAAGCTTTCTAATGCTTGGACAATACAAATTTAATATACTTACTCACACGCTATGGCTCACAGCTTGGGCTATCGTATATTCATTTTTATTACTTACTTTATTTCTTTTTGTCGTTCGTAAAAAACGTTTTTAATTACATATTAAAGGAGACAAACCAATGATCGGAATACTAGCAGGAATGGGACCAAAATCAACTGGGCCATTCGTTGATACAGTTGTAGCAGGGTGCCAAACTATATACGGAGCAAAGCATGATATGGACTTTCCTCATATGATGATTTATTCTTGTCCAACACCGTTTTATATGGATCGGCCTATTGATTATGAGGCGATGAAAAAAGCAATTATTGAAGGGGCACAAAAACTTGAAAGTATTGGCGTAGACTTTATCGCTATGCCCTGCAATACAGCGCATCTTTATTTTGAAGAATTACAGCATTCTCTTTCTATCCCGATTTTAAATATAGTCAATGAGACGTTACAAGCAATTCCTGAAAGTACAAAAAGAGTCGCGCTTCTCGCAACAGAAGCGACAATTCAAGCTGGTATTTATCAAGACGGTATTGCAAAACGGAATATAGAATACATTCATCATGGAAAATGGCAAGAAATGATTAATCAAACTATTTCTTGTATTAAAGGCGGAGAAATTGAAAAAGCCCGCGAATTGTGGCATACGCTCGTTTTACAATTGAGAAATGAAGTAGATACCGCAATTATCGCATGTACCGATTTAAATGTTGTGGCGGATGAGGATTTTGTTGATTCCTCTCAATGTCTTGCTGAGGCGGTTGTTAGGATGTATCTATCAAATACAAAGAAATCTTCATAAACATAGAAAACCTCCCCCAAAACTTTTAACATTTTTCACAATTCCTTCAAAATATCCACACTTAATCTCGCTATATTAAAATGAGGAATTTATTCATATAGGGAAGGTTAGGGGAACTGAAAGTATGAAAGTAAATCGTTCGCTTCATTACATTTTTTGGCGTTGGCATTTTTATGCTGGGCTTTTTATTACACCGCTTCTTATTACGTTGTCACTGAGCGGAATTGGGTATTTATTTCGGGAAGAAGTTGAAGATTTCATCTATAAAGATTTATATTTTGGGAAGAGCGCCCAAACGGAATCTATTTCGATGTCTGATTCTATTTCCTTAACAGAGAAAAAATATCCACATTATAGTGTGGCGAAAATTAGTGAGTTTAATGGGGATTATAATACGAGGCTTACTATTGCAAATGAATATACAGGGCAACAAAAATATGTGTATTTAGATAGCAATAATCAAATTATTGGAGATCAAAATGCAAGTGAAACGTTTGCCAATATAATGCGGGAATTACATAGTTCTCTTTTAGTTGGTGGCACTGTCGTCAACTATACTGTAGAGCTTGCGGCATGCTGGACAATCTTTTTAATTGTGACTGGATTGTATATGAGTATACGCCAATTCAAAAACACACCGGCATCCACTAAGCGAGAAAAAGCAAAACGACGTCATTCTATTATCGGTATTATATTTACAATTCCACTCGTTTTGTTAGTCGCATCTGGATTGCCATGGTCAGGATTTATGGGTAACCAAATTTATAAAATCGCATCGTCGAATGAATCGATTGGATATCCCAAGTTGTATATGGCACCGCCTGAATCAAAGGTAAAAGAATTGCCGTGGGCAACAAGAAAAGAAGCCCCTCCTGAATCGAATTCAAATGAGCCAAAAACAATTTCTGTCGATGAATTACAAAAAGGAATTGAAATAAAAAAGCCATACGTTATCTCACTACCAACTGATCCGAAAGGTGTATTCACCGTTTCGAAATCGAGCGGTTCTGGTATTACGGGCATGGATGTGGCACCAAATGAAGAAATAACAGCTTACTTTGATCAATATAGCGGAAAACTCATTTCAAAAACGGACTATCGTGATTATGGCTTATTTGCACAATGGTTCACTTACGGTATCCCGCTTCACGAAGGTCATTTATTCGGATGGCCAAATAAAATATTATGCTTACTAACGACATTATCTTTATTACTTCTTATTTATTACGGAGTAAAAATGTGGTTTGCAAGAAAGCCGAAAGGAAAATTAGCAGCACCGCCAAAACAAAGAGATAAAAAAAGCATAATCGTTTTCTTTATCATGATGGTTATACTAGGCGCTGTCATGCCTTTATTCGGACTATCTGTTTTAGTTATTTTCGCAATTGAACTTCTCATATATGTATTTTCAAAAATACGATCATAAATAAAAAAGCATTTGTACTCTCGTGTACAAATGCTTTTTTATTTACTATTCGTTTGTTTTTTTCTACTATTCATTAAGAACACGATATCTACAATAATAATTGTGCCAATTATTACTTGCGGCACATAATCCATCATAGTAGGACCACTTGGCCTATTCATCATCATATACATTCCAGTTACAAATGAAATGGAAAGTAGCATGAGTAACGTTACTTCAATATTTTCATATAGCTTTTGAAACAATCGCTTCATTTCCACCACCAGAATTTACCATATTATAACAAAAAACCACTCTACATGAGTGGTTTTTTTCATCACTGCGCCATTTTCTTTCGGTACATCTTCCCGTTCCAATAGAAGAATCGTGAAGTAAGCCCTCCGTATTTTACAATGCGCCGTGCCATTTTGTTCATATTCTTTTGTGCTGATACTTTTTGATCTGATAAATAAATACCAAGTAACCCTCGGCTTATGAGACGATGAAACTTCGCATGAGGTAAATCACCAATACTCTTCTCTGCTTCTTCTACAAAATGTTTCATACGATCTAATATCGCTTGCTCGTTTTCATAATAACTACAGAAATTCAAATCCCCGCCGGCGCGGTCTTCTTCTTGATCGATGAAATAATCAAGTAAAATGTGAAGTCCTTGTACGTATGGGAAGTATCCTTGTCTAATTTTCGCAATATCTTCATCATGTAATTCATCATGAAATGCATATGCTACAAGACAGAAGATTCCAAGTGTAGAACCGGCACATGCTGAAAATTCAAACCAGCTCATTTCAGGTAAATTTTCTTTATGTGCTTCAAACCATTTTTGTAAGCGTGGTTCTCTTTCTTCTAACTTCACGTGTTTATGAATTTGCAAATCACAATAATAACAAGCAAGTTCATGAAGAACAGGAGCAATTTTGTCATAGTGCTTCGTTTTCTTTAAAACATCTTGGCATGTTTCAACAAGTTCATCTAAATAACCACCATCGTCTTGATCATCACGATAGCGATAATAATTACCGCCACCTTCTACTTCAGGTGATAATGCCATTAACATAGATTCATGCAGTGCAGCAAAATCATTCGGATCAAGTGATGTACTGCGGTCACATAAATTATCTAAATAATCGCTGATTGTTTGATACGCTACGATAAAACGAATGCATTCCTCTCGGTGCTCATTTGCTAACAGTGCTAAAATACCACCGCCTTCGCAATGAAACGTTTTATTCTCAATACTCGCGATTGCCTGACTATGAAGCTCATCATTCGGAATATGGTAGGCACGCTCTTTCCACACCGCTAGCTCATGGTGTACTACCGGAAACACATCACGGTATACTTTCGCCATGAGCGTTATGGGATTACTCGGTACGTTCACTTCTTCCTTCATCTCCTCTATTCGATGTACAAATAATTTACTTATTTGTTTGTTTCTATTATGTTATTGATGCGTATTTCAGTAAATGACTGAATATAATTCAAAATTTCATCACGCTCATACTCATTTAATAACTCGTGATAACAATTCGGCCATTCTTTAAAAGCCTTATCACTTATTTTAACATTATCAAACCAAGTGCGGACACGTATTTTATCTACAAGTTTATCCTCACAAGCTTGCATTAGCAAGAGCGGAACATCTGGAAAATCATCTATTTTTTTATGAGCAATTTCGATAGACTTAATCAATTCACTATACCAACGTACTGATACTTTGCGCAAGAACAATGAATCATTCTCCATCGCGTCCCTAACTTCATGATTACGAGTGGACATTTCCACTGTAAGATTCGTTGCAAATTGCAATTTTGGAGCGATAATATTTAATATTTTTGAGGCAGCTTGAAGTGGTGCTGAAGGTCCAGCTACTAAGCCTAAACATGGCGAACTTAAAATAATGCCGTCTACATCTTCTCTCTTCGTTTCTTGCATCATACGAATGACAATAAGACCACCCATACTATGACCAAATATAAAAATAGGTAACCTATACTTTCTTGCCTCTTTCACCCATAATTTAACTTCCTCTATGTATTCATCAAATGAATCAATATGTCCTCTATTTCTTGAAGTCGTTCCGTGTGACGGAAGGTCCCCCATCACGACGTGATAGCCGATATGATTCCACATTTCCGCAACGGCTTCATAACGTCCGTGATATTCCATTGCGCCGTGCACGATAACAACGACAGCTTTCGCTTCCTCTGTTTCATAATTCCACATACGGACCTCCTCCATTTCACTCTTTCTCATAATTTGATACACTGAAACTAGTCTCTAGGAAAGGAAGACTTTACATGATATATCCTTACAAAGAAAAAAATCCGAAAATTGCGAGTAGTACTTTTGTCGCTGATTATGTTACGATTACAGGCGACGTTTCCATTGGTGAAGAATCAAGTATTTGGTTTAATACAGTCATACGCGGTGATGTTTCACCAACAATCATTGGAAACCGGGTAAATGTACAAGACCAATGTACACTTCACCAAAGCCCACAGTATCCTCTTATTTTAGAAGACGACGTGACCATTGGGCATCAAGTTATTTTACATAGCTGTCATATTAAAAAAGATGCTTTAATTGGAATGGGATCTATTATATTAGATGGTGCTGAAATTGGTGAAGGAGCCTTTATCGGTGCTGGAAGCCTCGTTTCACAAGGAAAGAAAATCCCGCCAAACACATTAGCATTCGGTCGACCAGCTAAAGTCGTTCGTGAATTAACAGAAGAAGACCGTAAAGACATGGAGCGAATTCGCACACAATATGTTGAAAAAGGCCAGTATTATAAATCATTACAGAAGTAACTTTTCCAGCTGCCATTAAAGTGGCAGCTTTTTATATAAAGTGAAACTTTAATCAGTGGGGTTTTTCTTCATCCCCCACTGATTATTAGTTGAACCAATCGGACTTTTATGGGCAGTTGATCCCCCACCTAACTTCTTTGCTTTCGCTGAATTTTGAGGTGGGGGTCTTACTGCCCATTAAAGCGGGATAAAAACTAACTTTTTCTTTACAAAACATTATTACTCCCTCAATAAAATCTTATTAAAATAAAAGCTAATATCTCCATATATATGTAAACGAGGGAGGAGAATTTTCATGAAGGTCAGTGGACTGTATAAAATAGAATGTTACATTTTCAAAGGAATTAACCGATACTTTGATCAAAAAACATTAAATATCTTTTTCAGCAATATTACTCATATCGGTGGTGCTACTTTCTCAATCGCACTCACACTTTTCTTTTTAATTTTTGCAAAAGGGACTTTGCATCAAGCTGCAATCGCAACTGCTATTTCTTTAGCAATTAGCCATATTCCTGTACAAATATTAAAAAGATGGTATCCGCGAAAACGCCCTTATTTAACAATTCAGGATGCGAAATATCCAGTCCATCCATTAAAAGACCACTCTTTCCCGTCTGGTCATACAACAGCCGTTTTCTCTGTCCTTATTCCATTTATTTGCTATAATCCAAGCATATTTGCTTTTCTATTACCGTTAGCATTATGCGTTGGCATTTCTCGCATTTATTTAGGGCTTCACTATCCGTCTGATGTATTCGTCGGTATGTGCCTCGGCACTTGCTCTGGCATCATCTCTTTTTATCAATTCATCCCACTTTTCACATAAAGGAGTGATATGATGAGAGTCGCCATTTTTACCGATACTTTTACGCCACAAGTTAACGGAGTTGCGAAAACATTAGAACGATTAACACGTTACTTTCAGAAAGAAAAGATCGCCTATTCTGTTTTCGCCCCTCAGCATACAGCTGAAGATAATTTCGTAGCTAATGTGAACAAGATGAGAAGTATCCCGTTAACAATATTATATCCAGAATGCCGCTTTTCTTTTCCTACTCCGCGCATTAAACGAGAACTTCTTTCCTTTAAACCTGACATTATTCACATTGCTACACCTTTCAACATGGGACTTTGTGGATTGTATTATGCAAAAAAGTTAAACATCCCAGTTGTCGGTTCTTATCATACTGATTTCGATGCTTATTTACGCTATTACAAAATCGAATTTCTCTCTAACATGCTTTGGAACTATTTAAAATGGTTTCATAGCCATATGCAAAAAAATTTCGTTCCTTCCTTTGAAACGTTACACCAACTAAAAAATAAAGGCTTTCATTCCCTCTCCATATGGGGACGTGGTGTAGATTGCACACTCTTTCATCCATCTTACAATACAGACCTATTCCGAAAAAAATATAATATTACAGCGAAGTATGTCCTTTCCTATGTTGGACGGCTTGCCCCTGAAAAAGATATTGATACGTTACAACACCTTATTGCGAAAACAGCGCATACTCGAAACGATATTCATTGGCTCATTGCAGGAGACGGTCCTCTAGCAATAAATTTACGTGAAGCTGTTCCGAATACAAATGTCACTTTTACTGGATATTTACAAGGTAAGGATTTAGCTGAAGCATATGCTTGTTCTAACATCATGGTATTTCCATCCGCTACTGAAACGTTCGGAAATGTCGTACTCGAATCACTTGCATGCGGTACACCTGTCATCGGTGCAAATAGTGGCGGGGTTAAAAATATTATTACGGATGGACAGACAGGAGTTCTTTGCCCGCCCAAACATGCGGATTCATTTCTATCATCCATCCATTCTTTATTGCGAAATGAAGAGCAACTTATGCAAATGAGCATAGCGGCTTCATCTTATGCTAAAACAAAAAGCTGGGATGAGATTTTCCG
Organism: Bacillus cereus group sp. N6; assembly: GCF_016483705.1. Lineage (NCBI taxonomy): Bacteria > Bacillati > Bacillota > Bacilli > Caryophanales > Bacillaceae > Bacillus > Bacillus cereus group sp. N6. Next base: position 39,510 of record NZ_JAEHBI010000024.1, on the reverse strand, counting down.
TGGGTTACTTGACCAATATGAAACCGTCCTTCAGAACACCACATCAGAATTACTCGCTTAAACAGAAGAGCTCCCTTCAACTAGACGAAGGGAGTTTATTACACAGTTATAAATTTTAGTTTCATAAATGATACATAAGGTTAAACATTGTTTTATTTCTATATTCATTATATCAAAAATAAACATAACTAAACAGACTTGTAATAAAAACCCATAAAAATTAATATATGGTTATACAGTATTTTAACTGTATATTGATTTTAAGAATTCCCCTTAAAATCAACTTACTCACATACCTTTATACAGTAATTGTTCCCCAATTTCTGTATACCAAAAAACCTTTCATTCATTTGAAAGGTTTTTTTGAGCCTGCACATATTCTTCTTTCGTATTCACATTTATAAACCAATCCGCATGCGCTTGTACATCTTCTCCAGCAACATACTTTACATTACATTGTGATAAAAGCTGGCCCACACTTCTTTTTTCTTCCTGAAGCAAAGCATACATCTTTTCTTTCACACGGTTATGATACGCTGCAAGTAACGGTTGTTTTCTTCCATTAATAATAGGTACAACCGCATCATATTCATTACTCGTTTGCTCTAGTAAAATGGTAAACCACTCTGGCGAAACGTTTGGTGCATCGCAAGGCATAATAGCGTACCAATCTGCTTCTATATATTCCATACCTGATACAATGCCGGCAAGCGGTCCATTTCCTTTATAATGCGGAATATCTTCTATAACAGGAACTTGTACGAGTTGCTCTACTCGCTCTTTTATATCAGTATGGCTAATTACTACAATGTCTTGCAAAGTATTTCCCATCACTTTCACAATATGCTCAACAAAAGTAGTTCCCTTCCAAATTGCTAACGCTTTCGGCTCACCGAATCGACTCGACATACCGCCTGCTAATACAATTCCAGCATACTTACTCATTGGCGATGCAGCTCAAATGTAATATGACCTAATTCCGGTAAAATTAATTTATTCATCGCAAGGCGAACTGCTCCGCTCGATCCTGGCATCGAGAAAACTACTTTGCGCCCAATTGTACCACCAATCGCTCTACTTAACATTGCGCTGCTTCCGATATCTTCTAAATAACTAATCATACGGAACAGCTCACCAAATCCGACAATTTCTTTATGTAATAACGCTGATACTGCTTCAATTGTGACATCGCGTTTCGTAATACCAGTACCGCCATTTGTTAATACAACATCTACATCTTCCTTATGATAACCAGCTAACACCGCTTGCTGAATACTTTCTTTATCATCTTTTACAATTTCATAAGAAGTTACTTTATGTCCCGCTTCTTTTAACAATTCATGTAATAGTTGTCCGCTCTTATCTGTCTCTTCCGTACGTGTATCGGAAATCGTCACGATCTTACAACGCACTTCTTTTGGAGCTTGTTTTTTATGTTCAGTTACACTCATTTTTCATCTTCCCTTTCATTTTATTGTAAAATTATGTATGAAGCAAAGAATTCAACATGATACAATATAAGTATGTTTATCCATATAAAGGAGCTTTACATGATTCAAAATATGAAACGATCCGTACCCATTATACCATTCCTAATTATATTATCCCTTTTTCAATGTATCGCTTACGGGTTCGATATTAACTTTTTAAAATTGTATGTACTTTTGCCTGATGGTGGTATTCGTTACTATTTGACTAGCACATTAATTCCTCTCGTACTTGCCTATATAATAGATTTTATTTTTAAACGTTCTATCTCTAAATAAGGAGGTCTACATATTATGGAACTTTATAAAAAACTAACAACAACATTCATCCTCTTATTCGTCGCTTCCATTACTGTCGGCTTTTCTCTAAAAGGCGCAATTCCATACGCTACATTAGTAAGCATTATATTCGCAACACTATTTTTACTATGCAGTGCCTTTTGCGCGGGTAAAGCACGTCAAATGAAAGGTTGATTACATATGTTCCAGAAGAAACCAATCCTTTGTAAATCATGTAAAAAAGAAATACAAACGTATGAAAAAGCATGGATTCATATGCCCTTTCCAGCAAATAGTATGACGAATATGAAAAAGTATATTGAGCTATACGGCGAAGTGTATTGTAGCTCATGTATTCAAATTGGAAGTAAAACAAAATAAAAAAAGCTTTGCGCTCACGGCGCAAAGCTTTTTTTCATATATTATAGACCAGCTTGCTCTTTTAAAGCTGCAGCTTTGTCTGTACGTTCCCATGTTAGGTCTACATCAGTACGTCCGAAGTGGCCGTAAGCTGCTGTTTGTTTATAAATTGGGCGACGTAAGTCTAGCATTTTAATAATACCAGCTGGGCGAAGATCGAAGTTGTTACGAACTAGTTCTACTAGTACGTCTTCAGATACTTTACCAGTCCCGAATGTATCAACTGAAATTGATACTGGTTGTGCTACACCAATTGCGTATGCAAGTTGTACTTCTGCTTTGTCAGCAAGACCAGCTGCTACGATGTTTTTCGCAACATAACGAGCTGCATATGCTGCAGAACGGTCAACTTTCGTTGCATCTTTACCAGAGAATGCACCGCCACCGTGGCGAGCGTATCCACCATAAGTATCAACGATGATTTTACGTCCTGTTAAACCAGCATCACCTTGTGGTCCACCAATTACGAAGCGGCCAGTTGGGTTAATGAAGAATTTCGTTTCTCCATCCATTAATTCTGCTGGAACTACAGCTTTAATTACATGCTCTTTTAAATCGCGATCGATTTCTTCCCATGTAACATCTGGATGATGCTGTGTAGAAATTACGATTGTATCTACACGTACAGGTTTACCATTTTCATCATACTCAACTGTAACTTGCGTTTTTCCATCCGGACGTAAGTATGATAATGTGTCATCTTTACGTACTTCAGTTAAACGGCGAGCTAATTTGTGAGCAAGCGAGATTGGAAGTGGCATTAATTCTTGTGTTTCATTACATGCGAAGCCAAACATTAAACCTTGGTCTCCCGCACCAATTGCCTCAATCTCAGCGTCAGTCATTAGACCTTCGCGTGCTTCTAGCGCTTGGTCAACACCCATAGCGATGTCAGCAGATTGCTCATCGATAGATGTTAAAACTGCACAAGTTTCTGCATCGAATCCGTATTTTGCGCGTGTGTAACCAATGCCTTGAATTGTTTCACGAACGATTTTTGGAATATCTACGTAAGTAGAAGTCGTAATTTCCCCCGCTACCAATACTAAACCAGTTGTTACAGTTGTTTCACAAGCTACACGTGCATTTGCGTCCTTTGATAAGATCGCATCTAAAATTGAATCAGAAATTTGGTCACAAATTTTATCTGGATGTCCTTCAGTTACAGACTCAGATGTGAACAGATGACGTTTTTTTGTCATGTGGTAAACCTCCCTACAGTAATTGTATATATTGTACGGAACTCATCCTTAATTTGCCACAAACTGCGACATACATTTATTCTCCCACACAAGCATACAGAAAAACCTTTCCTACTTTACATAGAGGAAAGGTTTAATTTGCTACTTGCATACTGCTTTTTGCCCTTTGCTCTTATCGTTCGAGACCGTTAGCCTCGCACAGGTTTTAGCACCTATTCACCTGTATTTACCACTACAAGTGAGGTTGCTGGGCTTCATCGGGCCTGTCCCTCCGCCAGCTCGGGATAAGAGAGTATCCGTCCCAACCTATACTAAAGAAATGATATTCATTTGTCAATTAATATTCACATTTTCCTGAAAGTTTTTCTCAATACGCCTGGAATGAAATATTAATAAGGAAATAATACATTCACACAAACAAAAAGAAATAAATAGTATACATTATTTATATAATTGTGTTATACTCTTGTTGGGGATTACGAGAAATATTTCATTAAATGAAAAGGATGGTATATAAATATGAGTACTGTGAATGTCCAAATTGGTTTACACGAATTATTGAACGGAAGCAATGCACAGATTCAACTAAGTGTTCCGCAATTAGTGGAAAAAGTATTAATGCGAAATGAAGGGAAATTAACTTCTACTGGTGCCGTTTCTGCTTCAACAGGAAAATATACAGGACGTTCTCCTAAAGATAAATTTATTGTGAAAGAAGCATCGGTTGCTGACAAAATTGCTTGGGGAGCAGTGAATCAACCGATTTCTGAAGAACATTTTAATAAATTATACACTAAAGTTTTAGAATACTTAAAAGAAAAAGAAGAGTTATTCATCTTCAATGGATTTGCAGGCGCTGACCGCAATTACCGCCTACCAATTCAAGTTATTAACGAATATGCATGGCACAATTTATTTGTACATCAATTATTCATTCGTCCAACTGAAGAAGAATTAACAACTCATGAATCAGAGTTCACAATTGTTTCTGCACCGAATTTCAAAGCTGATCCAGCTGTTGACGGTACAAACTCTGAAGCATTCATTATGGTTTCATTCGAAAAACGTATCGTACTAATTGGTGGTACAGAATACGCTGGAGAAATGAAAAAATCAATCTTCTCTATTATGAACTTCTTACTACCTGAACAAGATATTCTTTCTATGCACTGCTCTGCAAACGTAGGTGAAGAAGGTGACGTAGCACTATTCTTCGGTTTATCTGGAACAGGTAAAACAACATTATCTGCTGATCCACACCGTAAATTAATCGGTGATGATGAGCATGGTTGGTCTGATAACGGTGTATTCAATATTGAAGGCGGTTGCTACGCAAAATGTGTAAACCTTTCTCACGAGAAAGAACCACAAATTTTCGATGCAATCAAATTTGGATCTGTTTTAGAAAACGTTATCATTAATAACCAAACGCGTATCGCAGACTATAACGATACTACTTTAACAGAAAATACTCGTGCTGCATACCCTATGCATGCGATTGACAATATCGTACTGCCAAGTGTTGCTGGACACCCAAATACAATCATTTTCTTAACTGCTGATGCATCTGGCGTATTGCCTCCAATCAGTAAGTTATCAAAAGAACAAGCTATGTATCATTTCTTAAGTGGTTACACTAGTAAACTAGCAGGAACAGAGCGCGGCGTTACATCTCCGCAAGCAACATTCTCAACTTGCTTCGGTTCACCATTCTTACCACTTGATGCATCTCGCTATGCTGAAATGCTTGGTGAAAAAATCGAGAAACACGATGCGAAAGTATTCTTAGTAAACACTGGCTGGACTGGTGGCGAATACGGCATTGGTAAACGTATGAACTTAGGTTACACTCGTGCAATGATTCAAGCTGCATTAAGCGGCGAACTTGCGAAAACTGAAACAGCTAAACATGACATCTTCGGTCTTGAAGTTCCACTTCACGTACCAGGTGTACCTGACGAAGTGTTAATGCCTGAACAAACTTGGGCTGATAAAGCTGCTTATAAAGAGAAAGCAATCGAGCTTGCGAGCGAATTCAAAGAGAACTTCAAAAAGTTCGACAGCGTTTCTGAAGATATTATTAACTTAGGCGGTCCAATCGCTTAAGTACAAACTTTCTGTTGGAATACCCCTTTTACTCATATGAATAAGTGCCGTGTAACCGTAAAGTTCCGCGTACTCACCGACAAAACCCAATGCGGCTTTACGGTTATACACACTTACATAAAAAAGAAGCTTACGTTTTTAACGTAAGCTTCTTTCTATATCTTATCTCTTCATCTATGACTTAGTTCGTAAAATTACATACCAACATCCAAATTTTACAGAAAATTCATTTTATAATCATTCATTATTATTTTTTTATGATACAATTTACATATGCAGGAAAGGATGAGGCCTTTGAAAAATTTTTCTCGTACAGGAAAAATTTTATTCAGTTATGGAGCGATCCAAATGTTTTGGGGACTTGTGATGCTTAATGTTAATTTATTTGAGCATACAAGTGAAACGATAAAATATATTATTCTAATTACCGGAATAATTTGTTGTATTATATCCACCTTTTTTAAAGAACATAAGAGTCATACTAATACGTGATTTCATGTTAGCTTATAGGAAGCAGAAACCTGTATTTTATGCAAAATTATGCTTCCTATTGTAACTACCCCTCGCCGGACCCTCTATTCCATCTAAAAAGAGGCTTTTTATCTTTTTAGCCCTTTGTTAATTCTTCCTCATCTTTCATACTATAGTAGCCTAAATTCACAACGATTAAGAAATAACCACCCAGAATCCCTACTGCAAATGCCCACATAACCATGTGGTGCTCAATTTCGTACATAATAACAGCGCCCAAAATGGCAGCTGCAAAACGATTAAACATACCGAGCGTCGGTGCTTTCGTTTTCTTTACGATACTATCTCCAAGCTTCTCAATTCGTCTCCCTAAAAGCCAAACACAATACATACTTACGATAAGTCCAATTCCAGCACCTAGAAAATGAGCTGAAAACGGTGTTAACATCCATCCTAGCAAAAGAAAACCTAGTAAATAATACGATTGAATTTTAAATGATCTTAATGACATACTAATCATGCTGTTCTCCTCTTCAGTAATTTTTATCTATCCAACAAAAGCTGTATAACTCATTTCTTTCGAGTTCATACTACTTAAAATTCATTTCACTCAAATTAAAAACAACATAAACAGTATGTTTATGTTGTTTTTAATGTTTTCAGGAAATAATATTATACAAGATTTCAAACATCATATTCTCATAATTTGTGACGTTTTTCCAAACATTTTTCGTCCATTTATGAAAAAAGTGATATCAATCTATGAACATACGGATATGATGTAATAAGTACACAAATAAAGGGGGCGTCTAATGATTTATTTTTTAATGGCTCTCATTCACCTCATTATCCCTGCACTTATTGGACTTTCATTGTATTGGTACACGAAAAATCATAGTATTTTCTACGCTGTCCTCGGTGTTCTTCTTCCAGGTATTATTCTTATCACACTCTTCCGTATTCCATTTTTAAACTTAATTCCACTTATTACTGCTATCTTATTTCTCGTCTTCTTACCAAAAATAAAAAAATAGGAAAGCAGATCATAGATGATCTGTTTTCCTATTTTGATATAGGTTCCCCCGCAGTAGAATGAATTTTTACTTTCTCCGATTTCACAAACCATAGACCGAAGAAAATAATAATTCCACCGATTATTTGTTGAAATGATACATATTCATTTGCCCATATAGCTGCAAATAAAACAGCTACAAGTGGCGTTATATACATATATACCATCGTATGTGACGCGCCAATTTTTTGAATACCAACATACCACATCACTAAACCAAATACTGTTACAAAGAAAATGGAATATAGTAAAGCGAATAGTGTCATTCCATGTGTAATGTGAAATGGCATTATAAATACATGTGGTCCACTTAACAATAAAAGCGGAATCGCGCCAACTAATGCTGACCATGCGGTAACACGTAGTGCTGAATATTTTTTAATTAATGGACCTGCTAAAACAGGATAAAGCCCCCAGCATATTGATGTAATAAGTCCAATTCCGTTACCATAAAAAGAACTAGCAAGCGAATGCCCTGCTAATAAAACTAATGCAGCACCACCAAAGGCAATTATAGAACCGATGAGCTTTCGAGAAGAAAACTTTTCTTGTTTCAAAAAAATAGCAAATACAGTTGTAAAAATAGGTGAAATAGAAATGAGTAAAGAGGCATTTGTAGCGGACGTATATTTGACAGTTTCCATAAATAACGTTTGATACAGTACAATACCTACAACACTAACGATGATTAATCTAGGTATATCCTTTCGTTCCATATAAACCGACTTTTCAATAAAAAATGTAAGGAGTAACATAAGCGGTGCCGCTGATATCATCCGAAGTGCAGTAAACTCAATTGCTGTAAATTCTAAAAGTCCATATTTAGCAATCGTAAAATTAATCCCCCAAATAATAACGACTGCTAAAATTAATAACTCAATCCCCCATCTTCTCATGCATATCCCCTCCGCAAATAAGATTATACAGAAAATTCAATCACATGTACATTTCATTATGTGAAAAAATCTTTGTATTGTATGGAGAGGTTTGCTTTGTTTGGTACATAAACTTATATCGACGATTTTTCGAATATATCGACTTATCAATAAAAAACGAAAATAATAGTACCTTATATAATAAAAAGATGGTCCAAAAATATTTTGGACCATCTTTTCTTTCTTACACTCGAACGTGTAACTTCATATTTGGATTATAAAATTGGCTTGGGCTCTTCAGCTGAAAAGTTCCTCCAACTTCATGCCAATCAACTGTTAACTTATCATCCATAAATACAAGCTTTGTACGATCTGCGATAAAATTCATTGCGCTAGATTCGATATCCACATCGCGCTCATCTTTTTCTGCTACAGCTACTAAATCGATAATTCCGCTCATTACACAACCGCAACCTTCATTATCGTAAAATAACTTTATATATTTCGCTTCATTTGGAATCGTATCCATAATCTTTTTATATGCTGCTTCTGTTACAGTAACGTACATATGTTAATCTTCATCCTCTCTTCTCATATCCTTCATACATTGTACCACCATTTTCTCTTAAATTTATATACAGAAAATTAAGACTAATATACAATATATGTAATAAAGGAGGTTGTATCACTCATGTTCAAATTACTGCGATATCCCATCTTCTTAGGCCTACTCGGTAGCTTTTTTATTTCTAGCGGAATGCTATTACAACATATACTTCCTTATTCTCCTTCTATTGGTTGGATTTTAGGCTTTATTTGTTTCCTAACCGCTTCTTATTTTGCTATGAAAAAATAAGAAGCGCTTTAAGATTTATTTGCAGCTTAATTTTGACTTGGGTGTTACTTTCGGCCCACAAGAGAAACGTTGGCTCTATAACGATTCAACTCTCCTCTCTATTTTAAAATCTATACACAATACGATTGAACACACAAAAATATAGAATTCATAATATGTATATAGTGGTTCTATTTTTAAAACTAGTTTTTCAAAATATAGAAAGGAGAACATACATGTACCCACGTAATTGTTTTAGTTGCGACGGCAGACGCAATAGTAGTTCTAACGGAAACACCGGGCCCACTGGTAGCACCGGACCTACTGGAAACACTGGCTCTGCCGGCATCACTGGACCTTCCGGGAACACCGGACCCACTGGTAGTACTGGACCTACTGGCTCTGCCGGGCCTTCCGGAGCTGGTTTCCAAAGTACTACCGCCTTTAGTCTAGCAGCCGCCCCCACCTATAAAAAAGGACAAGTTGTCACTTATACGAGCAGCGGCTATGTTGTAAAAAAAGATGCACCTCAAGGATTTCCGAATGTATCTCCAGATTATATCGTATTAGTAGAAAGTGGACCTACTGGAAACACTGGCAGTACTGGACCTTCTGGCGGTACCGGACCTTCCGGCATCACTGGACCTACGGGGAATACTGGATCTACTGGCAGTACTGGACCTACGGGGAATACTGGATTTACTGGCAGTACTGGGCCTACGGGGAATACTGGACCTTCTGGCAGTACTGGGCCTACGGGGAATACTGGATCTACTGGATTTACCGGGCCTACTGGATTTACTGGTTCTACTGGTAGTACCGGACCTACTGGCATTACCGGACCTACTGGAACTGCAGGTAGTGCCTCAGCAAAAAGTATTATTTTTCAAGGAACAAATGCTGGTTTTCAACGTATAGCGGGTTCTCCTGGCATTGACTCCAATGTTATTCCATATGTCACTGCTGGAGACGGTAGTGTAGTTGGCTTTGCTGCATCTATAAATGTAAATAACTTACCTGCTGCTGTTTATACGATTGATATTTGCAGGAATGTCCCAACAAACCTCACTGCCCCTACTTCCAGTTACATTTTAACTACTATTACCTTAACTACCACGGACAAAATTACCGGAACTATAGTATTTTCCATTAAACCGACGGATACTGGATCAGGACAAATTCAAGTATTTAATCCTACTCCAGCCGTAGGTCCGGCTACTGTAACTTGGACTAGCATTACAACTGGAAACCCTGTTTCAAGAGGGGATGCTATATCTCTTTATATTAACCCTGGAATTACTGCCAGTGCTGTATATTCTATTTTTCTAATCACTAATATTTAGTTCCTTCTTAACAGTAATTTATTTAACAAAAAAAGGAGATCACTCTCAAATAAGTAATCTCCCTTTTTAAAATTTTTTCATTACATTGGCAATACAATCTTCACAGTCGTTCCAACCCCAACTTCACTTTCAAAACTCATTTTACCGTTGTGGTCTTTAATAATTTTTTCTGTAACTACTAAACCTAAACCTGTTCCCGTTTCTTTCGTTGTGTAAAAAGCTTCATTTAACTTCGGAATTTTGTCTTTTGGAATACCGCAACCTTCATCCTTAACTTGAACAATGATTGCATCTTCTACAGTCACTTTAATCGTAATCGTTCCGCCAACTGACATTGCTTCAATCGCATTTTTAATTAAATTAAAAAATACTTGCTTTAATCGTTTTTCATCGCATGTAATCGATGGTATGTCTTTACTATAAATACCTTGTATGTGCACTCCTTGCTTTAAAGCAGGCTTTCCCATAACTCGAATAACATAAGCGATAATTTCTTCTATATTATGAACTTCTGATTCTAGTGATTTAGATTTCTCAAATCCACTAAGTTCTGTAGCGATTGTATGAATTCGCTCTACTTCTTGTTTCATAATATCACTATATATTTTATCCTCAGGATATTTATTTGCTTGCTTATTAACAAATTTATCTAAATTAGCTAGAGGTCTTCTAATTTTGTAACCAATAACTGTAGCCATTTTCCCAACAGTTGCTAGCTTTTCTGTTTGTTGTATTTCTTTATCCATCATCTCAAGCGTACGAACGTAAGATTGAAACCTTAAAAACATAATCCAACATATGATAGTAAATACGCTATATAATGCCATCGGGATTAAAACGAGTGACGAGTGAATAATGATTCCTATAAGAGCGTATTTCCCAACAAGTATACCAGTAACTAACCAAAAATACCTTTTGTTCACAAAGAGTGGGGCAAATAAAATAAAAAATCCTTCTACTATATTCCCACCATCAAACTCAGCATCACTACCGTAGTAAATCATAAAATTATGGATAAAATCTAATAGGTTATATCCAATTAGAATAATATATTTCACTGCAAATGGATTCTTCCATTTCATGAAGTATACTCCAATACAAAACAAAATCACCATTAGAAAATAAAGCCATAAACCTAAACCATCTTCAAATTGTCCTACTCCTTCTTGCTCTCCTCCTATTAAAGGTACAATAAATTCGTAGGCAAGATCGTATACAAAAAATATAATGAAAAATAAACTTAAAAATATTTTCAGTGCCTTCATTTCTTCATTTTTAAATATATTGTCTTTATTCATATCGTAACTCCTAGCTTTTCTCCCTCTTGGATTTCATTATTTCCACGTTGCTTCGGGAGCATAATATCTATTCTAGTTCCAATATCTCTTTCACTTGAAATATGTAATTCACCAAGATGCTGCTCAGTAACAAGCCGATTCGCTACAGTAAGTCCTAGGCCAATTTTATCTTGTTTCGTTGTATAAAAGGCCTCTTTAACACGAGCTAAATTTTCTTTCTTAATACCGTAACCATTATCAATTACACTTAGCATTACATAATCTTGTCCTTTGTTTTCTAACCGTAACTCTAATGTGCCACCTTGCTCCATTGCCTCCAGAGCATTTTTTATGACATATAGAAAGACTCCTCTTATTTTCCGCTCATCACATTCAACTTCTATCGTCTTTTCTTCCACATTAGAAATAAACTGGACGCTAGATTCATTCATTTTTTCGCGAACAATTTTTACTGCTTGTAATGCAATTTCACCTATATTATGTTTCTTATAAACAGAAGGTTTACATGTAGCAACTTCCATTAACTCACTTATCATATTATTCATATTTTCTATTTCAAAAATCATCTGTTCGTAAATAGGGTCCTCCTCATGCTTCTCTCGTTGTAATTGCGTAAACCCTTTTAATGAAGCAAGTGGATTTTTAATTTCATGTCCCACTGTCGCTGCCATTTTTCCGATTACTGCTAATTTTTGTGATTCACTAGCAATCTTAATACTTTCCTTTACCGCTGAAAAGTATTGTATAAATCGATTTAAAATGATGTATGCCGCTATTAATACGAGTGTATACATAATGAGGAACATAAATCCTTTTACTTCCTTTAATACGAATAAATAAATAACATATTTCCCTACAATTGTCGAAAGTACAAACACAAAATATTTTTTAGTTAAAAATATAGGTACAAAGAAGATGAAAATAATTTCTATTATATTTACTCCATCAAATGCCGCCTCATTATAAAGCATATACGAAAGTATATTAACGATTTCTATTCCTATGTATGCAAATACACATGCATATTTAACAAGGTTCGCTTTCTCTTTTTTTATTAAATATACATTCACACCGAGTATTGCAGTTCCGCAAATAACTTGCCATAGTATGCTATGCCCCATATCCGTTAATGATTTATTTTCTAATACGATTGCATAGAAAATTTGGTATGAAACAACAATGACATATAGCACCCATAAAAAAATTTTTGCATTCCTTTCTTCTTCTTTATATGATAGAAAACTTCCTTTCACTTCAACACCCCTTCAAAATAATATCTCGAAGAATACCATTTATTATAATAAATGATTTTCATAGACAAACAAAGATAAATCGAACATTTGAGGAAAATCATCCCAATAAAGCAAAGTATCTTCAGGCTATATAAGCATAAAAGCTATAAACAATAATACGTATATTATGGGAGGTGTTTTATGTGGACGGCAAAAAAAATAAAAAAACAGAACAACTGGAACCCTTCACGCGTGAGAATGAAGGAAAGAAAATGACGACAAATACAGGTGTTACCATTTCAAATGATGAAAATACTTTAACCGCTGGTGATCGTGGTCCTACCCTTCTAGAAGATTTCCTAATGCGAGAAAAGCTTGCTCATTTTGACCGTGAACGAATTCCTGAAAGAGTCGTTCACGCACGTGGATACGGTGCACATGGTATATTCGAGCTATATGAATCTTTAGAAGAGCTAACAATGGCCCACTTTTTACAAGACCCTTCAAAAAAAACACCCCTTTTCGTTCGCTTCTCTGAAGTAGCTGGATCAAAAGGAGCGAATGAAACAAATCGAGATGTACGAGGGTTCGCCGTTAAATTTTATACAGAAGAAGGAAATTTTGATTTAGTAGGAAACAATATTCCTATTTTTTTCATTCAAGATGGCATTAAATTCCCTGATCTTATTCACGCCCTTAAACCTGAACCGCATAATGAGATTCCACAGGGACAAACAGCACATGATACATTTTGGGACTTCATCGCCAATAACCAAGAATCGGCTGCGATGATGATGTGGATTATGTCTGATCGTGCCATTCCAAGAAGTTTTCGAATGATGCAAGGGTTTGGCGTTCATACATTTCGCTTAGTGAATAAAAATGGAAAGTCACGATTCGTAAAATTTCACTGGAAGCCGAAGCTCGGCATTCACTCATTAATTTGGGATGAAGCGCAAAAATTAGGTGGTGCTGATCCAGATTACCATCGCCGTGATTTATGGGAAAATATTAATGCTGGAAACTATCCTGAGTACGAACTTGGCATTCAAATTTTAGAAGAAGAGGATGAATTTAAATACGATTTCGATATATTAGATGCGACGAAAATTTGGCCTGAAGAAGATTTCCCCGTTAAAATCATCGGGAAAATGACATTAAATCGCAACGTCGAGAATGTATTCGCTGAAACGGAACAAGTCGCGCTTCATCCGGGAAGTATCGTCCGTGGTATTGATTTTACAAATGATCCGCTCTTACAAGGTAGGCTCTTTTCTTATACAGACACTCAATTGGCACGCGTCGGTACAAATTATCAAGAATTACCGATTAACCGTCCGATATGCCCATTTCACAACAATCAAAGAGATGGTGCATCTAAATATATAATCGACAAAGGAAAAATTGCTTACCATAATAATTCCTTAGCAAATAACACTCCTTACACTGTCCCCGGTACAAAGGGTGGGTTCGTTACATATCCTTCTACTGTATCAGGGCATAAAACGAGAGAAACAGCCGCTAGTTTCAAAGATCATTTCTCTCAAGCACGTTTATTTTGGAATAGTATGAGTAACGTCGAAAAGGTTCATATTATGCAAGCCTTCTCCTTTGAATTAGGAAAAGTAAAAAGTAAATCGGTCCGCCAACAAGTCGTAACTATGATTGGGCATATTAGTACTGAATTAGCTACGTTAGTCGCTGAAGCGATCGGAGCAAAAGTCCCAAATATTCAAGAATCGGGCGTTACGAAATCATCGCCAGCACTCAGTATGGCAAATACGACATTTAGTCCTAATACATTACGAGTAGGTGTCATTGTTGCAAATGGATATGACGGACAAAACGCGCAATATATACTAAATCAATTCAAACAAGTTGGGTTGCAGCCAGTAATTGTTTCCGAGCGATTAGGTATTGTGCAAGGAACGCAAAATGTACATTGGGACGTGAATGACACTTTCTTAACGGGATCTTCACTTCTTTATGACGGGCTACTTCTTATTGGAGGAAACCTTGATGAACTGTTTCTTAATAAAGCGAGTTCATTTGTCGTAGAATCATATAATCACTTTAAGCCAATTGGTGCCTTTCAAAATGGATCTACCGTTATTCAATCTTTAAATATTGAAGGAAAGCCTGGCGTCCTAATAGAACAAAACCCTACGCAACTTGCAAATAAATTTATTAAAGCCATGACGAAACAACGCTTTTGGGATAGAGCATATGAATAGGTTAGGGGGATAATTTATGTTTGTTACCGTCGAGAAAGATGTGCATATTTTTGTGCAAGACGTTAATCCTGGACCCGGTAGTAAAACCGTGTTTTTCGTTCATGGCTGGCCTTTAAATCATCAAATGTACCAATATCAACTCAATGTGTTACCACAGCATGGTTTCCGCTGCATCGCTATGGATATACGCGGAAACGGGCAATCTGATAAACCATGGACTGGTTACACATACGATCGTTTAGCAGACGATATCGCCATTGTTCTCGAAGCACTTCAAGTAGAAAATGCTACATTAGTCGGTTTTTCAGTAGGTGGTGCTCTTTCTATTCGGTACATGTCCCGCTATAATGGCCATCGTATTTCTAAACTTGTATTAGTCGATGCTGTTTCCCCCTCTTTCGTTAAAAATCAAGAATCGCCCTATGGTGTCCCAAAAGAACAAGCAGATACCCTCATTAATCAAATGTATGCCAATATGCCAAAATTTTTAAATGATGTATCTTTATCATTTTTTAATAGAAACTTAGGATCTGCTACGTTAGAATGGTTTTCTTATCTCGGTATGCAGTCTGCTTCCTACGCTCTCATCAAAATATTGCAAGCAGCCGCAAATGAAGATGTAACGAAAGATTTAAGTGAAATTAACGTCCCAACAAAAATATTCCACGGTGTTCACGATCAACTTATCCCTTACAAAAGCGCTGAACTCACGCAAAAGCGGATTAAAAATTCTCAGTTACATCCTCTTACAAATAGCGGTCACGGCTCTCCAATTGATCAAGCGGATGAATTAAATGCAGAACTTATAAAGTTTTTGCATTCATAAAAATCTATACCAAATCGCTTCAATTGGAACGCATTTTTTGAAAAGATTAAAATTCACATATTTCTCACAAATCAATCAATAAAACGATTACATTTTCATTTATACTAAATGTACAGGTAATACTCCCTAAACCCAGCTTGTCTGGTTACCCCGTTAAATACTATAAAAAAAAGAACTTGTATCGTTATACAAGTTCTTTTTGTTTGTTCTATTTAAAAAGTATATCTTTACTATACTGCTTTCCAGCAAGTAAATCATATTGGATCATTTTATATTGCTCTAACATTTCTTTTTGTTTCTTTGTTAAATCTGTTATCTCTTCCCCATCTTTATTAACCTTTAACTCATCTCTAAGAACCGGTATTTCTTTATGCATTTCCGATAAAAATTGATAAAACGGTGATTGATTTAGTCCTGCATAATCAAAAACAAGATTAGAAAAATAAATTGGACTTACTAAACCTAAATTGTCATTTGGCAAATCAAAATTTGCATACATTAACAATGGTGTTTCTGACATAATTAATCTTTCTCTTACCGTCTCTTCATTTTCTATATATCCTGCTTCTTTATAAATAGATTTATTAGTTCCTAACATAGGTAAATGATCTCCAAAGAAGACTAATAAAGTAGGTCTGTCTAAATCGTTAAGCTGCTCAATTAAATATTGCAGAGCTTCATCAGACAGTCTTACACCTTCTGTATATGCTTCTAATTCCGCTTTCGATTCCTCTTCTGTTAATCCACTAATTTCTATTTTATTTTCTCCAAACATATTTGGCGTATACGGAAAATGATTTTGCATCGTCACCGCATGAATAAATGTAGGTTCTTTTCTCTTATTTAATTCATCTATGATTTCTTTACTCATAGATAAATCACCAATATTGTCTCCCACTACTTCTTTATTTTTCATCGTATCTTCTGCATTAAAATTATCGAATCCCAATGTTTTATATACATCTTCACGTTTATAAAACGATCGATTAAACGCATGAATTGCACTTGCATAATACCCTTGTTTTTTCAACTCACTTGCAATCGATGGAATCTCTTTTTGGCTTGGAACAGCTTGTTGATATGGTATAGAACCTGGCATTAAAAGACTCATCGAATAACTCGTTAAGGCTTCAAATTCTGTATTCGCTGTATTCCCTCCAAATGTAGGAGCTATCGTTTGTCCACCTGGAAAATTCTCTGTATAATGATGTAAATTCGGCACTGGATCTTCGCTAAATGAAAGATTCGTTAATTTTGTTGGATCCCAAAATGCTTCACTCATAATAAATATAATGTTCGGCTTCTCTACTTTTTTTTGTGCTTTTACTTTGCCGCTATATTGTTTTTCTATATCCTTTGCAATTTGCTGCATATTTTCTTTTGAATATTCCTCTGGCTCTTTAATAACTGTCGTATCTAAGTTACTTAAAAATCCAATAATAAAACCATTCGCTTTATAATTTGCAGCTTGATTCCATGCACGGATGTCTACTCCACCTTTTATAAATAAATCATTCATAAAGGTAGTAGGATAGTTACTATATCCATACAACATAAACCCAGAGCCACATATTAAAATAATCCTCATAATCATATGTGATTTTATAACTGGAATATACTTTCGTATATACGTAACTACAAATACAATCAACACAATGCCAACGATTGTCAGGAACATATTCCAAAAACTAAAATACTCCATGACCATCGGTATAACGGAATTCATATGACCAATCTGTGTAAAATCAGACGGGTAGAATGGCTCTCCTCTAAAAATGAGTTTAAAATGGTTCAGCAGCACAAAAATAAGTAAGACTAAGCTAGTTATCGTTGTACTTAAGAAAACTCTTCCAAGCAAATTATATGCAAAAACGTATACCATATAAATAAATAACAGGCTTAATATATACTGTCCATATTGTAAATACACCCATGTATTTACTACTATAAGGTTCATGTCCTCCTGCACTATGATATACATCCAATTCATTGTATGAGCAATTAAAAATAATACGACATACACTCGAATAGCCGGCCTAAGCTTATGACTGATGCCTTTATTCAAATGAATGATATATAGTAGTACACTCCACAAAACAATAATGAGTATACTTAGCGGTATTTCCCCATTAAAAAAATCTTTCGTTCTCTCAAATTCGAAAGACCTTAACATAACAAAGAATAGCGTTTCTAAACAGATCGCCCACATTCCACTAAGAATGATAGAAATTAATAGATTCTTTCTCGGTTGCTGAGCCGAGAAACTAAAATGAAATTCATCTCTTCTTCGTCGCTGTGTAAAAACATTAAAGCGCAATTTATTCCCTCTTTCCTTTACCCCTTCGTCTCGCATCAACAAACATATTGTCATATACAAAATACCATATTTGTATGCAGCTAGTCTCCCTATGTGCTTGTAATAATACACATGTATCCTTAATTTCCCCTTAAAAATACAGTGAAACTTTAATAAGTCCGAACCATTCAGGATTGAACGGGATAAACCTTCTTCGCTCTATATTCTAACAGCATAAATGAACTACGCTTCACAAAATTGTTACCATAAGAAAAGAACCTATCAACACTGACAGGTTCTGCTTCATTCTAACAGACATGAGCATATGTATTATATAAGAGAATACATCCATACTTTCCATATAATACATACAAGTAAGATAACTACAAAATCAAAAAGATCTAATCTCGGGCCCTTTTTCATATTCATCTCTAGCCACATATGAATCCATTTTCTTTTTGTATATTTTTGAATGTTTTTCTTTGCAAATCTGTAAATGAGTACTTGCATAATAAAAAAACCGACTACGAAAATGAACAAGAAAATGAGAAAATCGACCACAAAATTCCTCCCTATTTTTGCAGCGATTTTTCTACTATATGATTTTTCAAGACCCACTCTTCAAATTGAGCACTTCCAAATTCCCAACTAAGATCACGAGCATGTACAGAAAAAACGTAATGACCAGCATATTCGTCCATAAATCTACCTGTCTCGATCTCATCTTTCTGAAGACCATATGTTCCAAAATTAAAATACACATCCCACACGTCTTCATTCTTCCGCTTATAAGCAATCGATTCCATATCACATTCTGTTCCGAAATAGTCAAGATGTAAATGTACGCTATCATCATATTCGTACTCCATTTTATCACCCCTTATATTTGTACTTCTTTATCACCCAAAAAATTCCTGCTATCTACACTCACATATGGGCACTTACCTACATATCATGCTTGTAGAGTGACTTCTAGGAGGTGTCATATAGTGAAAAAATTTATAGCTGTTTTTTGCATCATGTTACTATCTATTTTCACATTTGCTGCTTGCAGTAGTAAAAAGGAAGGTACGAAAGAACAAACGCAAAACATTCGCATCGGCGAAGTTACCCATTCTCTCTTCTACGCCCCTTTATATGTCGGGATTGAAAAAGGATTTTTTAAAGATGAAGGATTAAATATTGACCTCCAAACAACAGCTGGCGGAGATAAAACGATGACCGCCCTATTATCTGGCGGAATTGATATTGCTCTCGTCGGTTCTGAAACGTCTATTTATGTTCATCAACAAGGTGCAAAAGACCCTATCATTAACTTCGCACAACTTACACAAACAGACGGAACATTTTTAGTTTCGCGTAAAAAATTAGACTCTTTTAATTGGAATGACGTAAAAGGTGTTACGTTTTTAGGACAGCGTAAAGGCGGCATGCCGCAAATGGTTGGAGAATACGTTTTAAAGAAAAATGGCATTGATCCTCGCAAAGATACAAACTTAATTCAAAACATCGAATTTGCTAACATTGCAAGTGCCTTTGCATCTGGTACTGGGGAATTTGTACAGCTCTTTGAACCGACTGCAAGTATATTCGAAAAAGAAGGAAAAGGGTTGATCGTCGCTTCGTTCGGAAATGAATCTGGAACTGTTCCGTATACAACGTTCATGGCAAAAGAAAGCTTCTTAAAGAAAGATAAAGATGCTGCTGAAAAATTCACACGTGCTCTCTATAAAGCGCAGCAATGGGTTGATACACATAGTCCAGAAGAGATTGCTGACACCGTTTCTCCGTTATTTAAAGACACTTCAAAAGACATTACAGTAAAAGTAATCGAACGGTATAAAAAACAACACTCTTATGCAACAAATCCGCTATTAGATGCTGAAGAATGGAAACAGCTCCAAACGATAATGAAAGAAGCTGGCGAATTACAAAAAGAAGTTCCACATGAAGCGCTCGTCAATACAAAAATTGCCGAAAGCGTTATTAAGAAATAGAGGCGAAGTGTATGAGTTTTTTACAAATACGTAACGTTTCTCACTGCTTTTTCGCGAAAGAGAATGCCAAACTAATTCTCGAAGATATGAGCTTACAAGTGGAAGAAGGCGAATTTATTTCTATACTCGGTCCAAGTGGTTGCGGCAAAACGACACTCCTCTCCATTATTGCCGGGCTACTTGATCCAATTGAAGGTATCGTCTTTTTAGATGGTGAGCCTATTACAACGAAAACTTCATCTATGGGATATATGCTGCAGCAAGATTACTTGTTCCCTTGGAAAACAATTGAAGAAAATATTATGCTCGGACTTCACACCCGAAAAATTTACAATGAACAGACGAAAGAACATACTTTACAGCTTTTAAAACAAGTCGGTCTACATGATGTAGAAGAGCAATACCCTCGTGAACTGTCCGGCGGTATGCGTCAACGTGCCGCTCTCGTTCGAACGTTAGCGACCGATCCTAAAATTTTATTGCTAGATGAACCATTCTCAGCACTCGATTATCAAACGAAATTGAAACTAGAAGATCTCGTTTTCAACTTACTACGCAAATATAAGAAAACGTCACTACTCGTAACACATGATATTGAAGAAGCAATTGCGATGAGTGATCGTATTTATTTACTACAAGCGAATCCCGGGAAAATTGCAAAAACATTTATCGTCCCAGAAAGCATCCGTTCCTTATCACCGTTAGAATCACGCCACCACCATGACTTCCCA
This sequence comes from Bacillus cereus group sp. N6, assembly GCF_016483705.1. Taxonomy (NCBI): domain Bacteria; kingdom Bacillati; phylum Bacillota; class Bacilli; order Caryophanales; family Bacillaceae; genus Bacillus; species Bacillus cereus group sp. N6. The sequence continues at coordinate 18,806 of NZ_JAEHBI010000024.1, read as the reverse complement.
TCCCTCTTCCAAGATATATGGAAGGAGCTGGAGCGACTTGGATAATATAAAGCAACTACATGAACAGTTTCAGAAAAAAGAACGTAAGCGTGCATGGTTAGCACGCTCACTGCAGCTTTTACTGCTCATTCTTTTCTTTTCACTATGGGAAATAGCTAGCAAAAAAGAGTGGATTGATCCTTTACTCTTTAGCTCTCCTTCAAGCATTTGGGATCTCTTCCTTAGTAAATGGATTGACGGTTCGCTTTGGGTTCACATATGGACGACATTACTTGAAACAGGAGTAGGCTTCATTCTTGGAACAGTGCTCGGCGCTATTATCGCTACTTTTCTTTGATGGATGCCACTTCTCGCTCGCGTGCTCGACCCCTATCTCGTCGTCCTAAACGCCATGCCAAAAGTGGCACTTGGACCTATTATCATTGTAATCTTCGGTCCAAATATTTCTTCGTCGATTGCAATGGGGGTAATCATTTCCATCATCATTACCATTCTCGTTATTTACAGCGCATTTCAAGAAGTCGATTCTAACTATATAAAAGTGATGGACACGTTTGGCGCAAATAAATGGCAATGTTATAAGCAAGTCGTTCTCCCTGCATCCTTCCCAGCAATTATTTCAACGTTAAAAGTGAACGTTGGTTTATCATGGGTCGGTGTTATATTCGGCGAACTTCTCGTCTCTAAACAAGGTCTTGGCTACTTAATTAGCTACGGATTCCAAGTATTTAATTTCACGCTCGTCTTACTGAGCGTACTACTCACCTGCGTCCTCGCAACACTTATGCATGTGTTTGTTGAGGCATTTGAAAAACTTCTAATTGGAAAACGAAAAAGAAGCTGACTTAGGGCGATAAACTATAGTCAGCTTCTTTCTTTACCTTTTATCACACATCTTTGTTTCATTTGTAACGTTTCCATCCGCAACTGTAACTGTATGGAAACAATCTTTCACACGTACTGTAACGACATTTTCTTTTCGATCTATTACATGATAATCATCATACTTTTTATTTAATGCACTACGAATTTGCTCTCCTTCAAAAATCGGAAAACCGTGAGACATTACCCAAATAAGACCAGCAACCGCAAGAATCGTTTTCATACGTTTCATTACCTCCTTGAGAGTAAACTTATAGTCCCTACAATATGCGCATTATAATTGTGTCTAATTTGTGACATTTTTATACTAATTCTCTTTTAAAGCTTCAGCTCCTTCTTCTTTTTGATAAAAAGACAGAATTTTCAATTTTATCAACATGAAAAACGCAAAGAACTAAAATTCTTTACGTTTTCTTGGCTAACATATATAACTCGCATTAGTGTCCACTTTGTTGTTCTAACGTTTTCGAAACATCATATAATCCCGTCAACACTTCCGCTCTCATTTTTACAAGCTCAGGGAACTGATAGAAGAACGCAATTTTTTTATACTTTAACTCCGATCCTTCTTTCACCTTTTTTAAATCTTGCAAAATAAATGCTGTAAACGTATCTGCAATATCTTCCGCTACGTTTGTCGTTCCATAATGTGAGACAAACTCCTCATGCTTTTCTTTAAAAAATTCAATTTGAGTTTCTTCACTTTCTTCTACTTTCTTTTCTATCCACTCCTGCTCAATGTCCTTCCAGAAAGAGTTATAAAATTGATTAATATAAGATTTTCCCCTCGCACATCCCTCTTGTAAGAAAAGAGTTTCACAGTTATTTCGGTACGTTGAAATATCTTTATCTTCTTCAAAATCCTTTACATAGTTTTCATCTACTGGTATTTGCTTATGCCCGAGCGTCAACACGTGAGCCGTCTCATGAATTAATGTTTTCATCACTTCATCTATATTTACCGCCGAATCAAGTGTATCTAAGCTTAGGGTCCAATCTTTCGGATTCTCCATACTAGGCATAACGTGAGCAACAACACCGTCATAACCGTCCGTTATTAAATCAAATTCGGTTATATTCCCGCGATATTTAGCTGGAATGAGCGTGCGGTACATATCCCATAATTCTTCATGATAACCTCTATCTTGACGCTGTTGTAGCACCTCTTCTTTCGCTTCTTTATCTTCAGCGAATACTTTATTTAAACGTTTCCGTTCTATTTTTTCAAAATAAGGATCTACAATTTCATCACCATCAATATAATAAGAAACTAAAAAGAAGTAATTTTCATCCTCTTCTTTTTTCTGTTCTGCTCCTTTCATATCCGCACTTTCATGCTCTTCTATATCATAATCTTCTACTGCTTCAAGCTCAGATAATCCATCTATTTTTTCATATACTTTTTGAAGTTTCTTATCTCCTATTTCCACGCATTCTTCTTCTGTTTTACAAACTTCTTTTTCCTTCACACTCTTCATAGAAATATCACACCCTGCTACTAAACCAATTGCGACGACAACCGCTACTAACTTACCATACAGTCTCTTCATATAAACCTCCGTCGTTCCATTCTACAAAAATATCATAAGCAATTTCTAACAAATGTGCGATACTTAATTATACAAACTATAAGGAGGTTTCTCATGATTCAAGCAGTCTTATTCGACTTAGATGGAACACTATTAGATCGGCGCCAATCTCTAGAACAGTTTATTCATGATCAATATAATCGCTTTGCCTCTCACTTAATGAACATAGAAAAATCAGAGTATTGTTCTCGATTTCTTGAGCTCGATAATAATGGCTATACGTGGAAAGATAAAGTATATGCTACTCTCCTTTGCGAATACAACATTACCACTTTAACACCAGAGCAACTGCTGTACGACTACATTACAAACTTTCAACATCATTGTATTCCTTTCCAAAATATGCATGAATTACTTCAGCGTTTAACAGAACAAAATATTAAAATTGGTATTATTACAAATGGCTTTACTGACTTTCAAATGAATAATCTTCGCGCACTAAACATACATACGTATACAAATACAATTCTCGTTTCAGAAGCGGAAGGAATTAAAAAACCACATCCTGAGATTTTCGAACGGGCTTTAAAAAAGCTAGATGTTAAGGCCATAGAATGTCTTTACGTTGGAGATCATCCAGAAAACGACGTGCTTGGTTCTGAACAAGTAGGGATTCTTGGTGTGTGGAAGAGAGATTCGTTTTTGGGTGACTTTGAACATTCACGCATGGTGAACGATTTGTTGGAGGTGCTTTCGTTTTTAGAGGTAGAAATGAAAACAAAATAATAGTAAATAAATTACATCGGCGATTTTTTACAATATATCGACTTACCGACAAAAGCTGACAAACAAAAAAGAGGCCGTTTTTCAAAAACGCCTCCCCTTCCTTTATTATTCATATACTGTAAACTGCGGTTTACTCGGATGATCTTTAACTTGCGCACCATCTGGAAACTTTGAAACTTTTTGATATAGGGCAATGTCACCGATACAACCTGCTGTTAGTAAAACCCCTAAAAGTGAGATGGATTGCACATTCGTAGTTAACCCAATTACAATTGGCAAAATTCCAGTTGGTAAAAACGGCAGCATTAACACTTTCTTCATTTGCTTTACTGTAATCGCCTGTTTAGAATGAGCATATGCAACACCTAATTTCCAATTAACACCCCATTTCAGTTCACTCCACGGAACACCACCGATATAGCGAAACCCTATTAAATGTATCGCTTCATGAATACAAACAAGAACAATCATTGCGATAATAAAAAGAAACAAGGTTGGTAACGTAATTTCAATTTGAAACTCACCTGAAAGAAGTGAATGTAAAAAACTAACTCCAATCGCCAGAGCAAATGCTATACAACATGAATAGAAATTTAATTTCCCCATCGAAACAGTAACAGTCGTTTCTTTTCTTTTATCCATCTTCCCCCTCCTAAAATGTAAATATATCTTTACAAAATTGTATAATATACCCAAAATAATGTAAAGATATATTTACATTTATTCTTACACACAAAAAAAGAAACCGGCCACTTTACTTCGTAAAACAGCCGATTTCTTCTATATGTTTCATCGTGCGCGCCAGTACATCGTCACGCATTATAAAGCTAAATTTTCTATCCGTTTTAATGTTATCAGGAATGTCTGTTAATAAAACAGATCCTTTCGTTTCTTCGTAATGCGTATGTTCTTCTACCGCACTAATTGTTGCAAAATAAATGTTTTTAATGATTATTTTGTCTTTTCCAGATACTTTATATTGTCCTAAGTAAGTTAAATCAGAAACTATGCCGCCGGTTTCTTCATGAACCTCTCGAACTGCCGCTTCTTCCGGTGTTTCCCCTAATTCTACTTTACCACCTGGAAATTCAAGACCGCGACGTAAATGATGCGTTAATAACCATTGATCCCCGTACCGGCATACAACCCAAACATGCTTTGGCTCAGGAGAAAATGGATAACGTTCAAACGATAATTGTACAGTATTGTGGTAATAATCTTTAAATTTGTACATGCCATTACTCCCCTATTGATGGTTACAAGTTTTTCCTACCACAAATTGTAGCATATTCTCGCTTTTCTGCATAATATTATCCAATTACAATCCATTGATTATTCCCATTTGCGCGACTAATCCTTTCGTCTCATGATTACCTAAATCGTAAATCATTTTATATGCTTTTTGTAGTTGTTCATCATATCGGTCATTATTCGAATCGTGATGATACTCAACAAATGGAACGTGAGAACGTACAAATGAACCTAAATCCTCTACATATGCTTGATCAAAGTACTCTCTTAACTCCGTAATTTCCTCATCACTTGCGGAAATCTCAAAATTATACGTATCCGCCGTCTTCACTTGTGAAATTTGACCGTTTCCTATTGATATATAATATGTTTTTTTCGTCTCCATGTAACACCCTTCTTTCATCCTTTTAATTTCTATTGTTTTCATCAATTACAAAATTATGTAAAATAAAGAAAAGGAGGGATTCCATGTTCAAAATATTAATTATCGGTATTATAATCGTTCTAGTCATACTAGTACTCTCCGTCATGACGATTAATAAAGGCTACGCTTATAAACATTCTGTTGATAAGCCAGAAGATAACCCTTATACAAAAAACAGCAAGAAGAATTCATAATACGCTTCATATACCACTTATTTTAGCCCACATCATATTCAGTATTAGTTTATTGACAGGTCAACATAACTTTCTACCACTTTCACAATCTCTATTAGGAGTTTTACTGCTTCTTATTACCATTGAACAAATCAGGAAAAAGGATTCAGGAACTAGATTTATTTGTATTGTTGCAGGTGCTTTCATTTAGATTGTTCCCATCATTACCTACATAAACTAGAAGGAGGGCTTTTATGTTAAAAGGCGTTCGAATTACTTTTGCACTTATCGCCTTATCTATAGCAATCTATGGATTTATTAGCGGTAACAGAGACATTATGCCTTACATGTTCATTTTCTTAGGGGCTATGGCTTTCACTATAGGTTTAGAGGAAATAAAAAAACAGAAACAATCTAGCAGCATACTTGCTTTCATGGCTGGAGCTGGTGCTTTACTGCTTGGCTTCTCAGAAATATTCCGGTAAATAATCTATTTAAAAGGTGGAGATTTGTATGCTAAAAACATTACGAATTGTATCGGCTCTTATCGTCATCGCTCTCGCTTTATCCGGAATGTTTACAAACGCACTTGTTACAATGCCTTATATGCTCATCGCCTTATCTGTTATGACCTTCATCATGAGCGCAGAAGAAAAACAGAAACAAAAGAAAGTACATAGTACACTCTCCTTCTTTTCTGGCGTATTCACTTTAATCGTTGCTATTATAATTTTTGTCTCTCGGTAATTATTTTTCTACTAGGAGGTTAAAATGCATATAAGAAAAGTACAGCTAACCATCGTTTTTATTACTTTGATCTTATGTTTATACAGCACATTTACAATGAACTTTCAAATCTTTTCACCTATCATTTTGTTCCTCTTTAGTTTATATGGAAGTTTAGTAGGAATTGAGACGATTCAAAAACAACAAAAACAAATTGGAGCTAATTAGCATCGGTTTAAGTCTTTTTACGATTGTTTTTGTTATTCCATTTATAATGTTCTTTTAAAGGAGAATTATATGTTTAAAAACATTCGAATTATAATAGCTACTATCGCTCTTATTCTCGCCCTATTTAGCTTCTTCGCAAACCTCTCTACGCTTTTACCATACGTTTTTATCCTTTTGAGTATTATGTTTATCCTTTTTGGAATCGATGAAATAAAAGAGCGGCAAAAAGCAAAAGCATTTGTTTATTTTCTCGGTTCTGCCTTTATTTTATATGTTGGGGTATCTAGTATACTTTCATAAAAAAGAGGCCGCCCAACACATATGTTAGACGGCCTCTTCTTTATATTTGATTCATACTATTGGCAGTTTTTGTCGGTAAGTCGATATCCAGTTTCGAAACATCGATATATTAAAAAAATCGTTGATATATTTCAAGTTGTGTTCGATATATTCGAAAAATCGTCGATATAATTTCATTTATCATCGTGTTACAAAAAAACTGCCCTTTCACAGGCAGTTTTTTCTTTTTATCCAAATACTTTCTCAAGTTCATCTTTATCTTGGCTTAACCAGAAGTTCATTAAGCGTTGTGCTCCTTCTAAGTCGTGAAGCTTCGCTTGGCCACACTGTGTTTCATTTGCAGCTGGAATTTCTGTAATTTGAACCGCATCTTTTAATGTTAATTCTAATAAATCAATGATTTCTCGAACCGTTGGTGTTCCGCTTACTACAAGATAATATCCTGTTTGGCAGCCCATTGGTGAAATATCGATAATATCAAAATGCGGATAACGATCAATATATTTACGTAAATTAAATGCTAATAAATGTTCTAACGTATGAATAACATCTGGTTTCATTGCTTGTTTATTCGGTTGGCAAAAACGAATATCGAATTTATTTACAATACCGTCACTACCTACGTTGTGAACTCCGCAATGTCTTACATAAGGCGCCTTTACAATCGTATGATCTAATTCAAAGCTTTCTACTGATGGCATACAACATCTCTCCCGCTTTTAATTTAATTCCGTTATATCCAATATGATATAACGGAAATCAACATTAGTAAAGTATTATGTACAGTCGTGCTATAATACTTTAAGACTATGCTGAAGAGGAGACCATTATGAAACAGATTTTTATTGGGATTATACGCTTTTATCAAAAATTCATTTCTCCAATGACACCACCAACGTGCCGCTTTTACCCAACTTGCTCTCATTATGGATTAGAAGCATTTCAAAAACATGGTGCTCTGAAAGGGTTTTGGCTTACATGCAAGCGTATATTAAAATGTCACCCTTTCCACCCGGGAGGATTTGATCCTGTCCCAGATAAAAAGGATGACAAAGTAAATTCTTAATTGTCGTAACCATTCACAACTAAATCTAATTTTCCTGTGTCAGGATCTATAACAAGACCGTGAACAGGTACTTCTTCAGGAAGTAATGGATGGTTGCGAAGTATTGATACGCTATGTTCTACACTTTCTTCTACACTAGAGAATCCTTGTAGGAATCTTTCTAAATCGATTCCAGAATAACGAAGTGTATCTAATTTCTCTTCTGTTATACCGCGCTCTTTCATCTTCTCAATTGTACTGCTTGCTTGAATTTTTGCCATACCACAATCGTGGTGACCAACTACACAAACTTCATCAGCACCAAGTTCATATACAGCAACTAAAATACTACGCATAATACTTCCAAACGGATGTGAAATAACAGCGCCTGCTACTTTAATAATTTTCACATCACCGTTACGCATATTCATCGCTTTCGGTAATAATTCAACAAGACGAGTATCCATACAAGAGATAATTACCATCTTTTTGTTTGGAAATTTACCTGTTTCGTACTCTTCGTATTTTTTTTCTTCAACGAATTTTTCATTGTATTGTAAAATCTCTTCTAATGACTTCATAGTAAAGAACCCTCTTTTCTCTCATTTACATTACTTATATAGTGTACCAAAATTTAAAAAACTCAAAAAGGATATTACTTTATAGTGAAAATAAGATATTTTCAGATAACCGACATAATTCTTTCAAAATATACACACACCTTTGTAACAAGTCCCTCCTATTTAAAACGTATTTTCACTATAAACTGATTGTAGATAATGTAAAAAAGGAGTGAATATTCATTATGTCCGACGTTCTGTTACTGAGTCGTTTTCAATTTGCAATTACTATTTTTTATCACTTTTTATTTGTACCTTTGACAATCGGACTTGTTATTTTAGTAGCATGTATGGAAACTCAATACGCCCGCACATTGAATCCAACATACCGCAAAATGGCAAATTTCTGGGGTAAATTATTTACAATTAACTTCGTAATGGGGATTATAACTGGGATTACGATGGAATTCCAATTTGGAACAAACTGGTCTGAGTACTCCAAATATATGGGAGATATTTTCGGATCACCTCTCGCAATCGAAGCACTCGTTGCCTTCTTCTTAGAATCTACTTTCATGGGAATATGGTTATTCGGTAAAGACAAAATCTCACCAAAGTTCCGTGCCTTCTGTATGTGGATGGTTGCACTTGGAACAAATATTTCCGCCCTTTGGATTATTACAGCAAACGGTTTTATGCAAAATCCTGTTGGCTACGTCGTACGTAACGGCCGCGCTGAATTAAATGATTTCTGGGCACTTGTGACAAATCCATATGCTTGGAACATGTTCTTCCATACTGTAATTGGGTGTTATATCGTTGGTGCTTTCTTCGTTATGGCCATTAGTGCCTATCATTTATTACGTAAAAACGAAGTGGAATTCTTCAAAAAATCATTCAAATTTGGTTTACTGTTAGGCTTATTCGCCGCAACTGTTACACCGTTTATGGGGCATCAGTCTGGTATATCAGCAGCTAAATATCAACCAGCAAAAGGAGCTGCGATGGAAGCAGTTTGGGAAACTGGAAAAGGGCAAGGCTTCTCGATTGTTCAAATTCCTGATGTGAAAAACGAAAAAAACTTTGAATTCCTTACGATTCCGAAACTAGGAAGTTTCTTCTACACAAACTCATTTGATGGAGAAATTGTTGGTTTAAAAGATATCCCGAAAGATGAACGTCCAAATGTTAACCTCGTGTACTATAGCTTCCGCTTAATGGTTGCACTTGGTATGTTCTTTATGGCATTAACTTGGTACGGTTTCTACTTAAACCGAAAAGGAAAACTAGAAAACTCAAAACGTTATTTAAAAATTACAATATGGTCTGTCTTACTACCATATATCGCAATTAACGCTGGTTGGATTGTTGCCGAAGTAGGTCGTCAACCATGGACAGTTTATAAACTAATGCGTACAGCAGAATCTGTATCACCTATATCTGTTCCACAAATTTGGTTCTCATTAATTAGTTTAATCTTGTTCTACACATTACTTTTAATCGCAGACGTATACTTAATGCTAAAGTTCGCGAAAAAAGGACCAGCAGCATTAGAAGAACCTGCTACTGAGGGAGGTGCAGCTCATGTCTCATGACATGCTTGCAATTATCTGGTTTGGTTTATGGGGCGTGATTTGGACAGTTTACTTCATTCTTGATGGATATGCACTTGGTAACGGAATGATTTTTCCTTTCGTTGCGAAAGACCGACAAGAACGAAATCAATTACAAGAAGCAATCGGCCCATTCTGGGGTGGTAATGAAGTATGGTTAATTACAGCTGGTGGCGCAACATTTGCTGCCTTCCCAGTCACATATGCAAATATGTTTAGTTACCTATATACACCACTATTTTTAGTATTACTCGCACTGTTTGCTCGTGCTGCCGGACTTGAATTTATGCATAAAGACGATTCACCAATTTGGCAAAAAACTTGTAAATGGGCATTTACAATTGGTAGTTTCCTAATCGCCTTCTTATTCGGTGTTACGTTCGCTAACCTTTATTATGGACTACAAATCGGAAAAAATGGCTATGAAGGAAATTTACTAAGCTTACTAAATCATTATGGTATTTTAGGTGGTCTGTTCTTCACTGCTATATTCGTCGTATCTGGCGCCCTTTGGGTTATGATTAAAACGACTGGTGAAGTATCTGATCGTGCTTATAAAATTGCAAGACCATTTTCAATGGCTGCTGCTATCATTTTAGCTATCTTCTATGTAGCAACTGCAAATCGTACAACTTTATTCCAAAACTTCACAGAATATCCTGTACTATTCATTCTACCAGTACTTGCAATGTTAATGAGTGTACTCGCACTTATTATGGTGTACAAACATAAAATCGGTCTTGCATTCACATTCGTTTGCTTAACAATCGCAATGTTTATGACAACTGGATTTGCAGGTATGTTCCCAAGAATGTTACCATCTCGTATTAACGATGCTTATAGTACAACGCTATATAACGCAGCTGGTAGTCAATTAAACTTAAAAATTATGTTCTTCGTTGCAATGGTTATGGTACCAATTGTTATTGGATATCAACTTTGGAGCTACAGTATCTTTAAAAACAAAATTCATAAAGACTCTGCTAAAGGGTATCACTAAAATAAAAAAAGACACTTCGTTTGAAGTGTCTTTTTTGTACGTATGATTTTCGATAAGATGTTATATTTCTAATCTAACAACTATAATAAAGAAGAATCATTAACAGCTCACAGCTAAAGTGTAACACACAACAAACATGTTACTTTATGCAATTTTGCATATAAAGTGAAACTTTAATCAGTGGGGTTTTCTTCATCCCCTACTGATTATTAGTTGAACCAATCGGACTTTTATGGGCAGTTGATCCCCCGCCTAACTTCTTTGCTTTCGCTGAATTTGGAGGTGGGGGTCTTACTGCCCATTAAAACGGGATAAAAATTATAACGTGGATTGAATGACTTGATCATACACATCGCTATCCCTTACATCCGCTGTACTAATACCACTAAATGTTTGTACTTTTTTTCCTGTATTCGATGATCCTGATCCATTATAAGCTTTCGTTTTTTCAATCGGCTGCACGTTATATTTATCTCCTAAATTAATCGTTCCGTTACAGTTTTCAATAATAACGCCTTCCACAACTGACGGCATTTTGTCACCTACTTTCATTTCCTTACTTTTATTTTATGAGAACCGCCTAAAAAAATAGCATGTTTCCATAAGAAAAAGCACTCAAACTGAGTGCTTTTTCTTATTTACCTTTTTTCTTTTTCTCACAAGCAACTCCATCGCCATCACGATCTAAATGCTTACCATAATATGGACTATCTCTTGTAATGTCATAATATCCAGCATCGTTTGCTTCTTTACAATTAGCAAAACGTTTCGGATCCGGTTTCACTTCTGGTTTTACTTCTGGCTTCACTTCTGGTTGTGGTTGTTTTGCTCCTGGTCTTTCTTCAAATGGTAACGTTGCATTATATAAGAACTGAACGTATTGCTCACGACTTACATGCATTTTAGGTGCGAATTTACCATCACCAGTTCCAGCCGTAATATAATTTGATTTAATTGCAGTAATCGCAGGATTCGCCCATCCATTTCTATCTACATCCGGGAAATTATGATCGCCTCTTATTTGCAATTGGAATCCCCTTGTCAAAATTTGTGCCATTTCTTCACGAGTTAATGAATCTTTCGGTCTAAATTTTCCTGTATTATCTCCAACGAATACACCCATCTCTGTTAAAGCAAGAATCTCTTTTTTAAACATAGTTGAACGATCCGTAACATCTTTATACGGATTGTTATACTGTTCTTTTACTGTCGGTTTTAAATGACGGAACATAAGAGCTGTAACTTGCTCACGTGTTACATCATCACCAAATCCAAAAATCCCATTTCCGTATCCAGCAACAACGTTTTTATTTGCTAAATCCATAATCGCTTTATAAGACCAATGATTGTTTGGAACATCTTTAAAATCTGCACTTGCCTGCGCTGTTCCAATTGAAGTAAATGCTGTAGTTGCAACAATTGCACCTGTTAAAATTAATTTTTTAAATCCCATACTTAAGTCTCCTTTTCTTTCCTATAATAACCATTTAACAATATAACAAATTATTTAAATATATTTTGTCACATTATGTCGAACACAAAAAAGAATCCAAAAGGATTCTTTTTTGCTAAGCATGAATGGCAATTTTGGAGACAGTTGACTTCTTCAAAAATTTATTAGGGGTAATATTTTGAAAAAGAAAGCCTTTCATATGTAGGTTAACACCACTGGAATATATAGTAAATTGATAATATTTATACGGAAGATTGCTAATGTTTAGTATAGATACTTTCCACTATATCAACAGTGAAAAGTATCTACATGAAACAATAAAAAGGTGCCTTCAAAGAGGGCACCTTTCATAAACAGACGCTATAAAACAGAATTATTTATTGTTATACGATTGTTAGATACAAAAAGTAGAGGGAAATGTTTGTAAGAAATTCTGCTTTATATAGTCTGCCTACCACTTATATTTTAATCCTCTTCACTTGAAAATAAATATAATATGCATAATTACATGAAAAAAGAAAAGACACTCCATAGAGTGCCTTTTCAACCATTTTACTTTTAATATATCACCTTACATACATTTTATTGAGAAAATTCAAAATCATTTTTCCTTTCATTTTCAATTATAAAATCATGTAATATAGAAGGTATGTCAAATTACTATACAAATTGAGGTGTACTATATTTATGTATTTCGGAATTATTCCTCTTATATTATTTATTATTTTTCTTATCTCTTATTTGAAGGATCCACGAAAAATAATAAACGGCTTTTTATTTAATGTTTTTTTCTGTTTTTTCCTTCTGTTTTGTGTGATTATATCTGTAAATTCAAGTATTGGTGTCCTACGCTATAGTATAATTTTACCTATTTTAGCACTTATTCTTATGATTCCTTTCGGTGTTGTTGCTTTAATGTTTGGGCTATTTCTGAATGCGAGAATTTTAATGAAACGAGAAGGACGACGGTTCACTAACTGTTTAACACTCATTGCTGCTTTAGGTATTTTATTCTGTATATTATTCTTTTTCATAAGTCCAGCAAGTTTCTTCTCACCGCATTTGCAACCTATTTTTGGTGGAATTTCTCTTATAACCTTATATTTCTTTATACACTTATCTAACTTCTTAAGCGCTTATTTTCTATATCAATTCAATAGACCAAGGCGTAATCAAGATTTCATCATCGTTCTTGGTAGCGGCTTAATTAATGATAAAGTACCACCTTTACTTGCAAGTCGTATTAATAAAGCAATTGACTTTTACTGGAAACAAGCCGCTGTGAATACACCACCAACAATCATTTTCTCGGGTGGACAAGGTCCAGATGAAGGCCTTCCAGAGGCAGAAGCGATGCAAAAATACGCTGTTGAAAAAGGAATTCCAATTGAACATACAGTGCAAGAAAATCGCTCTGTAAACACATATCAAAATATGTCGTTCTCTAAAGGAATTATGGATTCGTTAAAGCCTGAAGGTAAGTATAGAAGTATTTTTACAACGAACAATTTCCACCTTTTCCGCGCTGGTATATATGCAAGACAAGCAGGGCTTAATAGCCAAGGAATCGGATCAAAAACTGCATTTTATTACTGGCCTAATGCAATGATTCGTGAATATGTCGCAATTGTTGTGATGGGACGTAAACGCCATATGAAGTTTTGCGGAGCTATTTTAGGGTTCTCTTTATTCCTTTCTGTACTTAGTTTTATCATTTCTTAATAGTCTCCCATCCTTTGAAAGGATGGGATTTCTTATACTCACTTCAAAAATATTTTAAAGTGAGTATGGTCATAATATCCCCTGCATACATCCATTAAAGGAGAAATTTTTCAAATTAAATGTTAAAATGGAAGTTAGGTGTGAATGACGTAACAAATAAGAAACTAGTTTGAAACGAGGAAATTACATGGAGAAAATTATCAAAAACAAGCCCAATAAGCTAAAAATTGCTTCAAAAGCTTTGATGATTATTATTGGGGCATTTATCACAGCGTACGGATTAGAAGCAGTATTAATTCCAAATAACGTATCAGACGGTGGTGTGACTGGCTTAAGTATCGTTAGTTCAAGATTATTTGGATTGCCATTAGGAGCTCTAATCGCAGTTATTAACATTCCTTTCGTTTGGTTAGGATATAAGCAAATCGGTAAAAGCTTTGCTATTTATTCCATTATCGGGATTGCTTCATTAGCAGTAGGTACTGTTGTTATGCACGGAATACCAGCTATTATTGAAGGCGATACACTACTTGTTACAGTTGTTGGTGGTATTATTATCGGTTTCGGTATGGGACTAGCATTACGTAACGGCGGCGCATTAGATGGAATCGATATGCTAGCTGTATTGCTTTCTCGTAAGTTACCTTTTGGAACAAGTGACCTTATTTTATTCTTAAACATGTTCGTATTTATTTTCGTATCAACAGTATTCGGTCTTCAAGGAGCTATCCTTTCGGCAATTGCTTACTTTATTGCTTCGAAAGTGATTCATATCGTTGAAGTTGGTTTAAGTGGTTCGAAAGCATTTAAAATCATTACGAAAGAGCCTGAATTAATGGTAGAAACAATTCGTGATCGTTTAGGCCGAAGTGCAACATATAACGAAGTATACGGTGGTTATTCAAGAGAGAAATTCAAAGAAATTTCTTGTGTAATTAACCGTTTAGAAGAAAGTAAAATGAAAGAACTTATTAATGAAATCGATCCACACGCCTTTATTACAGTTTATGACGTAGCAGAAGTAAAAGGCGGTAACTTTAAGAAACGTGATATTCATTAATCATCATGAATAAAGAGGGTGTGCCAACAATTTGGCACACCCTCTTCTTATTATGAAGTTGCGGTCGTTGTCGGTAAGTCGATATATTTCAATAATCGCTAATATATTTGGAGTTACGGTCGATATATTCTAATAATCGCTGATATAATTTTACTCTCCCCATCTTCTTCCTCTCTTAATCCATGCTACATATTTTTGAAAGGCAGGCACTTCATGTTGAAAGCGCAGCGGAACATATAGAAAAAGAGTACATGTACATAGTATCCATAGAATACCTACTACAAAGTGAAATTTCATCGTTGTGCTAATAAACAAACTGAGGAATAAGACGAGGAACATAATCAAACTAAACCTTTTATATATAGTCATACTAATCTCCTCCTTATAACTTAATTGTACCAGCTACAAGGAATTAATTTCCATAATAAAAAGACCGAAAAGCAACTTCTCCTTTTCGGCCTCTATACCTATCTTCTCTTCGTAATTTTTCCTGAACCACCGACCCTCGTTTTCGGAGGAGATGTATTCCTTGGTGGCGTTTTAATAGATGATTTCGGCTTCACATCTGATCCGCTCGAGCCACCTGGTGTTTTTGTAATTTTTCCTTTGCTTCCAGTAGAAGGCGGAGGCGTACTACTTCCTTTTTTCGTAATACTTCCTGTATCTCCTACGGAAGGTTTCGAATCTACATTATCGCCTCGCTTAATGATAGATCCTTTCCCTTCCTTCGTAATTGGAGGCGGGGTTTTCTTTTCTTCTTTCGTAGGCGGTCTCTCTGGAATAACCGGTTTATGATTTTGTCTGTCATTATATCCGCGATAATCACCGTATGATGATTTTCGTGAACCGAATATATCGTTTAAAATACTTCCCATAATATATCCTTGCAGGAAGGATGGTTGGTAATTTTGACGGACAAATTCTTTATTACTTATTTCAATTAACGTATCAGAAGGTTTCTCTTTATCCTTTTGCAGGTTATAAATCTTATCAGAATAAACGAGGAACATTTGATTTTCGTCTTCTTTAGATGCTTGCTTCGGTTCTCTTTCATTAATGAGTTCCTTTGCGACTTCAGGAACTGACCGATTGGCGGCCCTATACACGTAAGATTCTTGTTTACCTTCTTTTGCGACAGATTCTAGTGGATAACGGTCTTGAATCGACTTTGTCTGTCCGCCTTGACAACCTGATAAGGCATATCCAGCAACAACAAGTAATAGAACGATAGCAAGTATAGGGATTACGAACGATTTAATCATGGTAAACAATCGGTTTGACATGATTACGCCCCCTTACGTTGCTCTTATAATTTGTACATCAGCAGGAATAATTGCTTCTCCCTCATACATCATTGTGCGACCATTTTGCCATTCAATACGTAATAATTTTCGATTATCTGATTGGAATTCCCATACGTGCTGTTCTTCTGAAGCAGAGAATGGTGTTTTTCCCATCACAACAACACGTCCGTTATATTGCTCTTCCATATGGTACTCTGTATCATCCATTTCAATTGTCGTCGGAATTTCATCAATCGAATCTAAGCGACCATCAATTGGTGTATATAATTTGTAATACGTATTTTCACGGTCTTCAATTTTTAAGTAACGAATATCTTTCCCGTCTTGCAGCGTTAAAACAATTTCTTTACGAGAATGCATACTCGTTTTCCCAGTTAATTCATACATAACTAATGAAACTTCAATCATATCGCCAGGAGCTAACGTTAACAAACTTTTCTCTGGTTTCGGTGGCTCTGGGCTCTTCATTATATTTTTAATTCGTTTAAATAAACTCATGATTTACCCCCTCCTTCTCTCTTTATAAACAAGCACCTAAAATAAGTGCACCAACGATATGTAATGATCCGGCCAACATCGCATGCGCAACACTGCCTTCTTTCGTACCTTCTTCTAAATCTAAGCCAGACATTTTCTTTAACACAAATTCGATAAACATTTCTACCACTAATAAAATAACGAAAGAAACTGCTGATGCAAGTAGCGCTTGCCATAAGTCATTTGTTTTCGTTATCGATTGAGATAAAATGTACCCTTGCGCGAATAATTTCATAACGAAACGCGTTGTTACAGCTGTATTCCCATTCTTTATTTCTTTTAAATCATTGTATTTAGTAAAAATTGAATCAACCCACATAATTGCAAATAAAAGTACTGCACTTGCTCCAGTCCATACAAGCATGGCTAACACATTTGTCCATGTCATTGCAAAACCTCCTCTAAAAAGTAATAGAAAACCGACATGAATTCTCTTCAGACATGTCGGTTTCTTTGTCTATTCTATATTATTTCTCATACTGCTTCATAATACGAGCTAATTCATCGTCAACAGCAGAATTTTTGTTTAAGCTTGCGAATTCATCATCTAATGACTTTTCTTTTTTATAAACTTCGCCACTTGCTTCTGCTTCAGCCTCTAATTGAAGAGCTTTCTCTTCCATACGACTTAAACCAGCTTTTGCTGAATTTGAATCAAATCCAGACATCGCCTGATTAATATTCTTTTGTGCTTTCGCCGCATTTACACGTGCTACAAGTGTTTCACGTTTATTTTTCAGCTCTGTTAATTGCTTACGCATTTCTTCTAGCTTCAGGCGAAGATTATCGGCAGCAGCTTTGTTTTGCTCATAGCTTGCTTTATACTCATTCATCTTTTGCTCTGCGTTTTGTTTTTCTTCAAGAGCACGACGTGCAAGATCAAGATTGCTTGCTTGAACAGCCATATGAGCTTGCTCTTCACGTTTTTTCACAAGTGCTTCTTGCTCTTCAAATAATATTTTGAATTTCTTCTCAAGTGCAATTTGAGCTGCTACACTTTTCTCAGCTTCTTGTACATCCGCTTGCATATCACGTAAATATTGATCCGTCATCTTAACTGGATCTTCCGCTTTTTCAATTAATGAATATACATTCGACATTGTTAAATCTCGTAATCGTTTAAATACAGACATTCTAATTCCTCCTATGACTTACCTCATATTTCAAATTCACTACTTGGAAAACTGAAAAATCTCCCTTAACAGTAAAGAATATTCATTTTTACAGCCTACGTGTTTATTATAACAAAACTAATATGTCCTTACATGTTATTTCCAAAATACAGCCAATATAATATGACATTCTATATAAAACATTGTATTCCTAATATATTCTCATTAACCCTCTTCAGAATTGACTTATTTTTATGCACTTTCACTAAATTACATTATTGTAATGTTACTGTAAGCTAACTCGATAGTTACGTTGCAATATTTCTTATACACTAATACCAGAAGCAACGAACAAGCTTCTCATCATTTCAGAACTAATACAAAAACTGTATTTACAATAAAACATATAAAAAGGAGAAATCATCATGAAAAAATTAGTAGGCATCGGATTAGCAGCAGCAATTTCATTCGGAGCATTATCAGGTTGTTCTTTATTAGGAGAGAAAGCAAACGGTTTTGTACTGTACGGATCAGAAGAACAAGTTCAACAAATTACAGATAAAAACAAAAAAGAAGTGAAAGAAAAAGACTTCTATAAAATGAAAATGACTACATTAGAGGGTAAAAAAGTTCTTGTTATGGATAAGAAAACTGGTGAAGAACTGGTGAAGAAAGAGTTACTTAGCAAAGTTGATGAAAAAGACGACACGAAACCACTTAATAAATTACCAGCTGTAACAGCAGAGCAAGGTGTATTATTTGCTAAAGAAAAAGTAGAAAATTCTACACTTGATGGGGCAAAATTAAAATACGAAGGCAATACAATTATCGGAAGTGGACGTGCATATGCCGACATGTTCGCGATTGTTGATGATGCAACTTACGTAAATGTAAAAGGCGATGAAAAATCTGTTGGGGTATTAAAATTCGATAAAGACCCTAGTAAAGAATTCCCTGGCTACAACGGTGTAGAAGCTTCTCAACTTGTAAAAATTAAAAAGTAAAACAAAAAAGCTTTGCGAAATTGAAGTGACCCCTAAAAGTTAGACACGGTTATTTCATTAGGCAGCTTGATAAAAGTGAGTCCGGTATTGCACCGGG